>CAZGJP010000071.1:0-10777 GCA_964526605.1 uncultured Lentisphaera sp. | reverse complement strand
CATGATGGTGAACGACCAGATATTCGTGAGGCTGACACCCAAAAAGGCCCACGAAATCATCGAGGGCTGCAGGAAGGTCTTCGGCCCCCACGCCATGCAGAAGATGCAGGTGCTCAGGTCCAACGTCGAGGAGTCCAAGGCGAAGCTCAGCTTCGACGGTGTGAACGCCGACGAAGTCCTCAAGAAGGCTCTATCCATGAAGCGCTCGGAGATAATAGACGAAATCGTGAAATCCGGCCTCAAGGGCCGTGGCGGCGCCGGGTTCCCCACTGGAATAAAGTGGAACCTCACCGCGTCGGCCAACTCCGACTGCAAGTTCGTCGTCTGCAACGCGGACGAGGGCGAACCCGGGACATTCAAGGACAGGACCCTGATGGCCCGCTATGCCGACCTGCTTTTCTCGGCCATGACGGTCGCCGGATATGCCGTTGGCGCGAAGAAGGGCTACCTCTATCTGAGGGGCGAATACACCTACGTGCGCGACCAGCTCGAGAAGGTGCTAGATGAAAGGCGCAAGAAGAATCTGCTTGGCGCAAAGATCGCCGGAGCGGACAAGTTCCAGTTCGACGTGGAGGTAAGGATGGGCGCAGGCGCCTACGTGTGCGGAGAGGAGACCGCCCTCATCGAGTCTCTCGAGGGGCAGCGCGGCGAGCCTAGGAACCGTCCTCCGTTCCCGGTCGACACCGGATTCCAGGGATGCCCGACCACCGTCAACAACGTCGAGACCCTGCTCTGGGCCGCGTGCATCGTGGCCAAGGGCGCTGACTGGTTCAAGGGTCACGGGACCGAGAAGTCCCCGGGGCTCAAGATATTCAGCGTCTCCGGCGACTGCGAGAAGCCGGGAATCTACGAATATCCGCTGGGAACGAAGATATCGAAGCTTCTTGCCGACGTTGGCGCCAAGGATGCCAAGGCCGTCCAGATCGGCGGTGCTTCCGGCGTATGCATCCCGGCGAAGGACTTCGATCGCAAGATCGCGTTCGAGGATGTCGCCACCGGCGGCTCCGTGATGGTGATATGCAAGTGCCGCTGCATGAACGCAGTGGCGAAGAACTTCCTCGAATTCTTCGCGGACGAGTCCTGCGGGCAATGCACGCCATGCCGCATAGGCACCGTGAAGCTCCTCGAGACTGTCGAGAAGATGGAGAAGGGGGAGTGTTCGATCGAGCGCCTCGACGAGATATTGAAGCTGGGCGAGACCATGCAGATGGCGTCCAAGTGCGGCCTCGGGCAGTCCGCGCCAAACGCCCTCGTGTCCATCGCCGCGAACTTCAAGGACGAGATAATGGGACAATGTTCCGCCAACTAAAAAGGAGAGGAATACACTAACATGGTTACAGAGAATACCGACAGGGCTCCAGTGAGCCAGAAGGTCAAGAAGATCGAAGGGGTCAACCCCAGTGCAATCGGCGGAACCATAAAGGTCACCATTGACGGCAAGGAGACCAAGGTCCCCATGGGAACGACAATCCTTGACGCGGCGAAAAGCCTCGGAATCAGAATCCCGACGCTCTGCCACCACGAGGATCTTTGCGTGGCTGGAGTATGCAGGGTTTGTGTGGTCGAGGTCGAAGGGCAGCGCACTCTCCAGGCCTCGTGCGCATACCCCATCACACAGCCGCTCGTGGTCAAGACCCACACGCGCAAGGTGCGCCAGGCCAGACGCCACATCCTCGACCTGCTCCTCTCCGAACACTACGGAGAATGCTACGCATGCTTCAGGAACAACAACTGCGAACTGCAGACGCTCTCGAAGGAATATGGCGTGGATTCATACCGCTTCGGACACCCGGAAAAGTCCAGGTTCAAGAAGGACAAATCCAGCCACTCCGTCATACGCGACATGGACAAGTGCATACTGTGCAGAAGATGCGTGCGCACATGCATAGACCTGCAGGAGGTCGGCGTCCTGGAGGCTGTCAAGAGAGGCGACAGCACGAAGATAGAGACCTTCGCCGCCAAGCCCCTCAGCGACGTGGTCTGCATCAACTGTGGTCAGTGCATCAACAGGTGCCCGACGGGCGCCCTCAGGGCCAACGATCCGTCCGACGAAGTCTGGGCGGCCATTGACGACCCGAAGAAGCATGTCGTGATCCAGACCGCGCCCAGCCCGCGCGCAGGGATTGGCGAGGAATTCGGCCTCGAGCCGGGAGTCCCGCTCACATACCAGATGAACACGGCGCTGAGGCTCTGTGGATTCGACAAGGTCTTCGACACGAACTTCACGGCAGACCTGACCATCATCGAGGAGGGCACGGAGCTGATACTGCGTCTATACAAGGCTCTCGTCCTCAAGGACAAGTCCGCCGTGCTCCCGCAGTTCACAAGCTGCTCCCCGGGATGGGTGAAGTACATCGAGCACTTCTACCCGGAAATGCTCCCCCACGTCTCATCCGCGAAGAGCCCGCAGCAGATGTTCGGCGCGGTCATCAAGACATACTACGCCCAGAAGAACAAGATCAGCCCGGACGACATCGTCACTGTCGCACTCATGCCTTGCTCCGCGAAGAAGTTCGAGTGCAACAGGCCGGAGATGTGCGACAGCGGATTCAAGGACATTGATTATGGCCTGACGACCCGCGAGCTCGCCCAGATGATACGCGAGGCCGGAATTGATCTGCCCAAGATGGAGAAGTCCGACTTCGACGACCCGTTCGGCCCGGCAACCGGTTCAGGCGTCATATTCGGCGCGACCGGCGGTGTCATGGAGGCCGCGCTCAGGACCGTTGTCGAGCTGGTCACCGGCGTGGCTCACGATCCCGACGCCCTCGCCGGAATGGTTTCCGAAATCCGCGGCTTCGAAGGAGTGAAATACAAGGAGCTTCCGCTACCCGACAAGTTCGGACCGGTCCCGGACATCCTCAAGATGAACAAGCACGTTCCGTTCAAGGATTGGAACTGGCTCAAGGGCGCCACGCTCAAGCTCGCCGTATGCCACGGCACCGCGAACGCCAAGAGGGTCCTCGAGAACATAAAGGCCGGCGGCAAGTTCAGCGAATGCCACTTCATCGAATTCATGGCCTGCCCGGGCGGATGCCTTGGCGGTGGCGGACAGCCAATACCCACCAGCCCCGAGATCAGGGCAAAGAGGGCGAAGGCCATCTACGACGAGGACAAGGCATACAAGATAAGGAAGTCGCATGAAAACCCGGCCGTGCTGGAGCTCTACCAGAACTTCCTCACGGAAGGTCCATGCAGCCATCTCGCGCACGAGTTGCTGCATACGCACTACACGCCAAGAGGAAAGTACATGGTCTGATGGTAAATATTCACTGAACTACGTCGTTCAGCGAATCTTTACATCCAAAAAAAACGATTTCGCATCTTATTTTAGTACGGATTCAGTAAACGGACGTAGTTTACTGAATACGTACGTCTGATGCGATTTTCGCAAGGACTCGAAAAGCTCCGCGGGCAACCTGCGGAGCTTTTTTTTCCCCCGACTGGTGCATCTGCGTTGGGAAGATGCTTGAACCATGACCTAGTGTCCTGCACCGTAAGCGTGGAATAAGGCGATACAAGCGCAGACGATTGGCTCATGCATCCGGCTTGACTTTTCCGCGGCTCCGCGCTAGTTTCACCTCATGAAGCAAGCTTCGGACCAAATCATTGCTCTGCATTGCTGCCGGATATGCCCGCGCGAATGCGGGATAGACCGTTTCCGAGGCAGGGGGCCCTGCCTTGGCGGAGCGCTTGCGAAAATCGCATCGTCACAGCTTCATTTCTGGGAGGAGCCTGTGGTCAGCGGGGATCGTGGCAGTGGCACTATGTTCTTCTCGGGATGCAATATGCACTGCGTCTATTGCCAGAACCACGAGATCAGCCAGAAGCCTGCCGGACGCGAGGTGGACACGGACGAACTTGCCGGAATCATGCTGGATCTCCAGGGGCGGGGAGCCCACAACGTGAATTTAGTGACCCCGACTCAGTTCACCCCTCAGATACGCCTCGCCATAATCGAAGCGAAAGACAGGGGGCTTTCGATCCCGGTCCTCTGGAACAGCAATGCCTTCGAGAAGGCGGAGACGCTGAGGAGTCTCGAGGGGATCGTGGATGTATTCATGCCCGACTTCCGCTACGCCATGGATGACCCCGCGGTGAAATATTCGGGCGCTCCCGGATACGCTGGAATTGCGAAAATCGCAATCTCGGAGATGTTCCGGCAGGTCGGACACCTGAAGACAGCGGACGGGGTTGTGAAGAAAGGCCTGCTTGTGAGGGTTCTGGTTCTGCCCGGAAATGTCGGCCGCGCCGAACACGCTCTCGAATGGATAGCCTGCGAGATCGGTCCGGAGACGCATGTGAGTCTGATGGGACAGTATTATCCGGCATACAGGGCGGGGGAATTTCCCGAGATCAACAGGGGGCTGAGCCGCGAAGAGTACGCGCCTGCCGAATCCGCTCTGGAGAAACTGGGCATGGAGAACGGTTTTGTCCAGGATATCGGCTCCGACTCCTCGTTCACCCCGGACTTCTCTCCGGACTTCTAGGATGCGATCGGCCTGAATCGGCTTGACAGCCGCAAAAAGTGGGGCAACTTGTATGGGAAAGCTTTTCGAATTCATGGATCTTGCATCTTCGATTTTTCCTGTGCCGAACGTCCCATTCGGGATTCTCCCCCGCTTCTACATCCCTTTCCTTCTCCATTCCCTCTCCACGATTCCGTTTTGCATCGCGGCATCCCTCGTATTCCTTCCATCCGCCCCAGCGGACGAAAGTCTCCCTCTTCCGGGGATAAGCGCCAACGCCCACATCGGACTGGCCGAAGGCTGGCTCTTCCGCTGGGACGAGAGGGACGAGGGACTTTCAGGAGAGTGGTGGAAGAAATCGTCGCCGCGCGCCGGATGGAAGCCGATTTCCGTCCCAGGGGTCTGGGATCAGCCTCCGGGGAAGGTCAACCCTGGCACAAAGGAGGGGATTGGATGGTTCGCAAGAAAAATCAATGTCCCTGCCGGCTGGGAAGGAGACGCCACGATCCTATTCCTCTCCGCCATGTATTCGTCCGACATCTGGATTGACGGAAGATACGTCCTCAACCACAAGGGAGGATTCACGCCCTTCATGCTGAACCTGGGGGATGCCTCCAATCTCGCCGGAAGCGACGGACTCGAAATCGTGCTTCGTGTTGACAACAGACTATCCGAGGAAACCATCCCCTCGGTGAAACTCGGATGGAACAGCTACGGAGGATTGACAAGGGAGGTCTATCTGCTTTGCCAGCCAAAGTCGAGGATAGAGAAGATCAGGACTCAGACGACTCTCTCCGGAGATGGCGATGCTTCCATTGATATCTCCGGCGAGATCGCTTTTGGAAGTCCGACGCCTGAAAACTCCATGATTGGCGCGACTCTCAAGTCCGGGGATGAAACAATGGCACGATGCGAGATAAAACCATCGCGGGGAGCGGACGGGAAACACAGCTTCCGGACGCGGATGCAGTTGAAGTCGCCGCGGCTATGGTCCACGGAAGACCCCTTCCTGCATCAACTCGAAATCAGCGGATCCGACGGCCGGATGCTCTCCATGCCACTGGGAATTCGGGAGATCAGGCTCGAAGGGAGGAAATTCCTCCTCAACGGCAATGAGCATTGGTTGCAGGGCTTTGGACAGCACGAGGACATCAAAGACGGCGGACCATGCATCCAAGCCGACTTCCTGGAAGCCGAACTCCGCCGAATGAAGGAATTCGGAGCGAACCACATAAGGACGGGGCACTACCCGCATCACCCCCGGACATATGCGGTCTGCGACAGGATCGGACTTATGGCATTCGCCGAGATCCCGGCTTGGCAGATAAATCCCTCATGGGCGAACAGCTCAAACGCATGGGATGAATGGACCCGCCCGCAACTCGACGACATGATCCGATTCTACGGGAACTTCAGTTCCATAGTCTGCTGGAGCGCAGCAAACGAGATGGGAGGAGCCGCGGAATACAACAGGAGGGCGATCGAATTCATTTCAAAGACGGATCCGTCCCGCATCCCCACCGTCGTGGTGGATTCGAACTACCATCCCAACGTCTTCGACCAGGTCCCTTTCGCCGGACGCAACCTCCACTACGGTCTCTATCACTCGAAACGCGTCTACGACGGGCTTAGAAAAGGTCTTGCCGACAATCTCCGCCATGCGGACAAGAGGGGAATACCCCTCTGGGTCGCCGAATTGGGAGGAAAAGCCTGGCGCGGACGATTTGCCGGCGCATACAACGACGAGCGGAGGGACAACGAATTCCACTCCGACAAGAACACCCGCTTCGGCTTCCAGCACTGCGCCACGTCCTCTGAATCGGTATGTGGAATATCCGTATGGACATGGTCGGACTTCCACAGCAGGGGAGGGGGTGTTTGCAACCACGGGATATTCGATATCTCGCGGGAACCAAAACTCGTGTCATACACCGTCAGGAATTTGATGGAGGGAAAGCTCCGCATATTCCTCTGCGAGGACGACTCGACATGCACGCCGGGATCTGTCTTCAGGGCGAAGGCCCATCTCTTCAATCCGGACAGGATCAGTCCCGGCGGAGCCATGAAGCTGCGATGGTTGATCCAGAAGGGTGTGAGCACTCTGGCGGAAGGAGAAATGCCAGTTCCAGGTAGCAGCCTCCGCTCCTCCGAGCTGGGTGAAATTTCCTGGAAGATCCCGTCCGACGCGGACGGATTCCACTCCCTCTGGGCGGAACTCCTGGATGAAAATGGCAGGCAACTCCACTGCAACGCGGTGCACTTCGGGGCTGGCAAGGTGGAAAGCCCCGGCGTAATCTCCCTCTCCGTCGAGGCGGATGGAAGCTCCATCGCGGCACACGCCGACTTCGGATGGATGAAAATACCAGTCTACAAAAACCCCGGTCTCATAATCCCGCTCTCCCAGGGGGACTACGAATTCACCGTCGTCCTGGATGGAAAGAGCAAGAGGACGACGGCAAGCGTCAAGGCGGGGCAGGGGACGATGATCGTGGAGAAATTCTGAGGAGATGAGCATGGCTCGCGAGAATAAGGGAGACTCGGCGCACGAACCCCGGAGAATTCCAGTTCCGGCGCCATCAAGTGCCAGAACGGTATTTGCCGCCGCCATTCTCCTCCTGCTCTCGGGATTCTGGCTCTATTCGGCGGCATTCCATGCCTTCGACGACGACGAATTCCAGCATCTGCAGGCGGCCTGCTCGATCCACAACGGGGCGACCCCATATCTGGATTTCTTCGAGCATCATCTCGTCCTCTACCATGCAGTTGTTTCTCCGTTTTTCCTGCTCGGGGAGGCGTTCTGGCAGATATTCGTCTTCCGCGCATTCAGTCTGCTCTGCGGCGCTCTCTCCCTGCTAGTCCTATTCCGCTGTGGACGCAGGATGGGGTTCTCCTCCACGAGTTGCGGAACTGGCATCCTGCTAGCCGGGCTCTGTCCCTTCTTCGTGCTCAAGATGACTGAGGCGCGTCCGGAGGCGCCTGCGATTCTCGCAATCTCCTGCGCTCTGTATCTGCTCTTCGACCGCCGTCATGGCATCGCGAAGCCTTGGCGCGATTCCATTCTGTTCGGTGGCATGCTATCGTGCGCGACGCTGCTCAGCCAGAAATACGCCATCATCTGCGCCGCGTTGTCGGCCGCGTATTTCTTCGTCCACGGATGGAGGAGCACGGCACGCGCTTTCGCGATTTTCGCGGCCGCCATCGCTGGCTACTGCCTTGCCATGCTCGCGATCGGCGTTGGATCCGAGGCGTTCGATGCAGTGATCGTCATGAACATGAGATGGAAGATGAGATTCTCTCCCGCCAACTACCTCAGCGAGCTCTTCCTGTCCTCGGGCCCGCTCGCGGCATGCGGAACCTTCGGCATCCTTGCGAATTTCGCAGAAGGCAGAAGAAGAAGGCAGTCGTTCGCAATCTTGCTGCTCATGATCGGGGCGACAATGCAGATATCGCTAGTCCCTGTCCCATACAGGCAGAGCTTCCTCCCTTTGATACTGGTCCTGGCCCTCGGCTCCATCTCCTTCCTCTCGCGCCTCTTCGCCGTCATGCGCGGAAGCGGACTCGACGCCATGAGACGGTTGATGCCTCTCCTGCTTGCGGCTTCCTCGATCTCATCCCTGGCGATGAACCTGAAAAACGACAACCGTGCCGACATCAGGTTCGCTTCACGCCTGGACAATCCCGGGACCGGCGCCAGATTCTTCGACGGAAGGGCCCTCATGTTCTTCCGTCCGCAGATAGGCTATTACGGCTGGATGCACGAGGAGCTCCTGATGATGCTCGACAAGGAGAGCTACTCGGGAGACACGGTCTCTGTCCTCCGGAAGAATGGACTTCCGCCGGTCATCGACGACTACCGGGTGAAGATGATGCCGGAGGGAATTCTCACGTTCATCTCGGAAAACTACGTCGAGAGCGATCTGCCCGGGCTTCTCGTCCCAGGACGGAGGATGGAGCGCATCCAGCCGGGAAGACGGACATCCCTGCGGATTCCCGTGTCAGGAGAATGGCTGGCGAGGTGGGAGGGCGCAAGCCTGACGCTCGACGGGAATATACTCCAAAACGGAGAAAGCCTCCATCTCGAGGAGGGCGAGCATCTCATTGAATCCGACGGACTCGCCTGGAATTTCAAGATTGAGCGGAACCTTGGGGCGGCCTTGAAGCCATCGTCCAGCAGGCAGTTGTAGACCCCGAAAAGTAGTGGAGTCAACCTGACAGAGAACCGAAGAGCAAGGTAGGGCGCGGTCAGAGTTTACCCCGGTTCCCATGATATCGGGGCAGCGCGCCGATGGCGGTTTTGGTAGGGCTCTCTCGCCGAGAGAGCCGTTATCGGACGGCAGCGGTGCTTGCCCGCTCCACGTCAGAACCCGAAAGGTCATGGAATTTAACTTGATGAGCCAATTGCAAAACTCCGCGCGGTCACGGGGAGTTTTGCAATTGGCTCTGATACCAATCTTGTTTTACAACGAGCTAACGGAGGCAAGGAAGAAAAATAAATTTCACTTTTTTCACCACCCGTCTTCGCCCACGGCTACGCCGTGGCGGGCTTGCCCGTTCTCCTTTGGAGAACCGGTGGGTGCCATCCCTACCTTACGCGATTCCGCCCGCCGTTTTTATCTTGATGGATTTTTCCGTGGCGCATTGCAATTGGAGGTGTAGATTGTCTTGGTTTTGGATGTGTCTTGCCGGAGGTTCCTTGATGCGGGTTGAGCAAAAAGAGGGAGGGGAATTCCAGCGTTCGTTCGCGGTTTTTGCCGCGGCGGGGCTATTGGTGTTCATTTTTGGCGCCTTCGCGAGGCATGCGCTTTTGAGCTTGTCATTTCCCTATCCGCTGGAATATGGGGAGGGGATTGTCGCGAACTGGATTTTGCGCGCTGGGGCAGGGATGAGCCTGTATCCTGCGGTGTCCGGCGCGGAACTTCCCTGGCTCCACAATCCATACGGGCCGTTGTATTTCGAGTCGCTCGGGCCTTTCGCGGTGGTCTTCGGCAACCCATTTCTCCTGCCCCGGCTCGTGTCTCTGCTTTCGTTTGCCTCTATTCTTGCGGTGCTGTATCATTTCTCGAGGAGGAGGCTTTCGCCACTTGGGGCGATCGGGGCTGCATCCCTCTTCGGAGCTTCCCCTCTCGTATGGAGATACGCCGTCATGGCTCGTGTTGACATGCCCGCGCTGGCTCTTTCCGTCGTCTCTCTGTGGCTTGCGGAAATCGCAACCGGATGGAAGAGTGACAATCCGGAGCAGCACGGAGGCAGGAATCAGCATGTTCCCGGCCGGGAGATGATTCTGCTTTGCCTTTCGGCCATAATGGCCGCGTCCGCCGCGCTTGTGAAGCCGGTATTTCTTGCGGCCGGGCTGGCCGGGATTCTATTCTGCATCAAGACGTCCTGGCGGAGGGCTGCGATTTTCGCGGCCGGGCTTCTGCTGCCGTTACTCCTTTTCGGATATTGGGTGTCCAGCCGCGGGGAGACGGGCTTGCTTCATCATTGGACCGCGCTCAACTCGATAGGATTCTCCTTTGCGAATTTCGCGGAGCTGGCGCTGTCCTTTGCAGGATCCCATCCCTTCTGCGTGGGGTTGTTCGTCCTCGCGCTGCTGCATCCGGGGCGGATGTCGGCGGTCCGGCTGTTCCCGGCATTCAGCGCGGTCCTGCTTCTGCTCTCGGCCAAGAATGGCGCGGCGGGGAATTACTTCCTGCCAGTCCTGGCATGCGCGGCGCTATACGCCGGAGAATTCGTCAGGAAGATGAAAAGCCGGAGGCAGATCCACGTGGTGACATGCTGTCTGGCCATCCAGCTCGCCATATGCCTGCCTGTCTCGCCAAAGCCAGTCTTCACCGCGACATACGGACAGGAGATACCGTCAGGCACGATAGTTCTCACGCCGGGGGAGAACGACTTGTCCACTGGCAGGAGTCTGGTGGAGGAGATTGGAAGCGCGCGAGGAGATGTCCTCTGCGACGAGCCCGGCTATCTGCTTGTGGCGGGCAGGCGGATTCTTGTCCAGCCATACCAGTTCGGGATGCTGGCCAAGCGTGGCGGATTCGACATGGCGCCTCTGCGGCGGATGATAGAGGAGGGAAAGTTCCCGATTGTCGTGATCAGAGGGGAGGCGGGAGGTCCGGGCTCCAGCTACTTTCCGGACGACATTGTGGAGACCGTGGAAAGCTGCTGCAAGCTCCGGGTCAAGATAGGGAATTACCGGGTCTTTGAAAATAATTCCCCCGAACCATGAAGAGATTATGTTTCAGCATTTGCCACCCATCAGGCACCTACGTTGGCACCGACCCTCTGCTGCTTGTCGTATCATTTCA
>CAZGJP010000070.1:0-10980 GCA_964526605.1 uncultured Lentisphaera sp. | reverse complement strand
GGGGAGGTCTCCATAGTGTACTTTTCGTCCATGGGGCCCAATTCCGCCGTCGCCCCTGGAATGCTTGAGAATAAAAAGCTTGGGAAAAGGGGTATATTCAGGTTCGGATGGGGACGCAGATGGGGTGATCTGGGCTTCTACAAGGATTATCCTTTCTTCAGTCCGGAGTCGGCCCGGATACTTGCGGCGAAAGGCGTGGAGCTGCTATGCATGGACACCCCTTCGCCTGACGACAGCAGGATCAGGCTGGGAAGCGAGGAGGACTCGAAAATACACAAGATCATGCTGTCGAGCGGGATTACGCTTGTCGAGTATCTGGCCAATCTTGACCAGGTTGACGATATGGACGGGTGGAGCATAATAGCGATGCCGCTCAAGATTGCCGGGGCGGATGGTTCCCCGGCGAGGGTGTGCATATTCAAATGAACGGGACCGATGCGAGAATTTGGTTGAGCAACTGGTTCGTCCAGAACAGCGACGCGGACATATCCTTCATAGAGGAGAACGCGGAGCGGAACTATTTCGAGCTGGGGCTGGTGGACTCCATGAAATTCATCTCCCTGGTGTCCGATGCCGAAAGGGAATTCAAAATATCGTTTTCAAACGACGAGTTCCAGGACAGAACGTTCTCCACCATGGAAGGGCTTTCAAAAATCATCACCGCAAAGGCGTCCCGATGAGCTTCGACTACACGAAGGCCGACATCGTCTCCGCCCTCAGGACGCTTGGGCTGTCGTCAGGCGACAGCGTTTTCATCCACAGCAACATCGGCTTCTTCGGCAGGCTTGAAGGAGCCTCGGGACAGGAGGACTACTATGGAATGTTCAAGGACTCCATTTTCAATGTGATAGGCGACGCCGGCACACTGGTCGTCCCGACCTTCAGCTACAGTTTCTGCAAGGGGGAGGCCTTCGACCCAAGCGCAACCCCGACCACGTGCGGATTCTTTTCCGAGATGCTGAGGAAGGATCCGCAGTCGTTGAGGTCGGAAGACGCCAATTTCTCCGTGGCGGCGATAGGCGCGAAGGCAAGGTTTTTCACGGAAGACGCCCCTTGTTTCTCGTTTGGCGAGCATTCCTTCTGGGAAAGGTTTCTTATTCACAAGGGCAAGATATGCAACTTCAATTTTGATGCCGGCTCCACGTTCGTCCACTACGTCGAAAGACGTCTGGGGGTGGACTACAGATTCGACAAGGCGTTCAAGGGAGTGTCCATCCGGAACGGACTGGAGAGGGAAAGGGTCTTCCACCACTGGGTCTACGACAAGACGAAGCCGGAGGACACCCCTGATTTCACCAAGTTCCATCGCAAGGCGGTCGCGGCCGGACTGGCCAAAACATCCAACCTCGGGAGAGGGCAGATGGTGCTGATAAGCGCGGAAGACAGCTTCAGGCTGATATCGGACGAGATCCCGAGATCGCCGTTCTTCCTTCGCAAGGGCGGAGGCTGACAGGGTGCTTGGGGGCTCTCAACACGAAGACGCCATGCAGGGCGGATGCCAGATGCAGAATCCCCATCCTGGAGCCGATGCATATCCTTTGGGGCTGCCCGGAGTGATCAGCTATGGAACGGAAAAATGGGTGCGTGAATACGTCCCCCTCGACGACGGCGGGTTGTTCCAGTCGGTCCACGAGGCGATATTCGACGCCTACGCCGAAAGCCTGGGCGAATGCCCACCCGACAGTGCGGCCTATTGGTGCGCCGTGGCCCGATGCAAGATAGTGCCTGTCCTGGCGAACCAATACTATAAACTGGCAACCCTGAGGAGAATAAAGAGTCTGGGCTTTTCTTCCGTGTTCTTTGACGAAAAGGAGGACATAGACAGGTTCTTCTCCTCTCTTTCAAGGTCTTGCCGTCCATGTCCTCCTGCGCAATTGAGCTTGAAGCTCAAGATGATTGAGTTTGCGAGATTCGCAAGGTGGAACGGGTCGTTGCGGGGATGCATCAAGTGCCTGTTCGGGCGGATCGGGGCGTCTCACTGTCTCCTTGGAGATCCAAGCCAGCCCGAAGTCAGGAGCTATCTTGAAAAGCACGGCATTAGGCCGCTTGTTCTTCGTCCCGATCTTTTGCGAACGGGAAAGTGGGGGGACCAAGATGCGAAGGAGATTTCCGAAGCGGCTGGATTCGTCGAAAGGCTGTTCGAGAAGATGGCATCTAGAATATGCGATGCCGGATTGTTCTTCGCGGACGGCGTGGTGGGCGCCTACGGAAGCGTCTTCCGGTCTGACGCGCATGACTTTCTGCACATGAGAAAGATTTTTTCGAATGGAGCGAATGGCATCCTTCTTCTTTCGTCGGTCCACCATGAACGGTCCAGACTCGTCGCGGCCGCCTGGAAGTCGGCCGGACTGGAGGTCGTGGGGTTTGGCCACGGAAATTCTTTTCTAATGGGGATACGCGGACAGCCATTGAACAATGGTACCCTGCTCGTCTGCGACAAATACATTGTTTCATCGGAGGGGGAGAGGATGCAGCTTGAAAGGGCCAGAGCCGAAAATCCAAGCAGGATATGCGCGGCAACCGAAATAATCAACGAGGCGCCTCCTCCGGAATCAAATACGTTCATAAAAGCCGCCTCCCAAGAATCAAGCAGGGCAAATATCCGGACGGTGATGGTCGTCGGCTTCCCGATGGACTATCTTTGCTATGCCCACCTCCGCGGATGCAGCACGCTGTCATACGCCCATCTCACGGCAAACTTGATCAGCAGCCTCAAAAAAGGCGGATACCGGGTCGTCTACAAGGCCCATCCTGACACATCGGCGAACACGAACGCCTTCTTCGAGGCCTATGCCGACGAGGTGCTTGTGGAGGATTTCACGCTGGCATACCGCAAGGCGGACTGCCTTCTTTACATGACCCCCTACAGCACCACCTTCGGAGTGGGCGTCTCCTCCCGGTTGCCAGTGATCTACGTCGACAACAGGAACTGGTCGCTGTGGCACCCCGACATAAAGAGATTGCTGGACAAGCGCGCAGTCCCGCTGGCGGTGCATGCCGACGAAAGCGGCAGATTCTCGTTCGACGAGGCGGCACTTTTGGAGGGGGTGCGGTCGTCGGCGGGGCTCGACGACTACGAAGTCGTCCTAAAATACGCATGCTGAGGAATGTGATGAAGTCCAACCATGTCGAAGGACCAAATTTGAAAAAACAACGGAGGCAGGAGATTTGACCATATGAAACCGAAACCAGTCAGGATATATCTCGCCGATCTGGGGCACACCTACTATACGATAAGCCCCTCCACGCTTCCGATAGGAATCGCGTATCTGAAGGCCCATCTCGACAATGTCTTCGGAGACGAGGTGCATGTGAGCCTGTTCAAGTACCCGGACAGGCTTCTTGACGCGCTCAAGACAGGCGTCGCTCCGGACATCCTGGGGTTCGGCATATACAACTGGAACGAGAATCTCAGCGTGGAGATAGCCGCGATCGCCAGAACTCTCCACCCCGAAGTCCTGCTCTGCGCCGGAGGCTTGAACATACCGGACAACGCCAGGGACATCGCCAGATACTGCCTCGAACGGCATAAACGCATATTCGACATATATGTGCCATACGAAGGGGAGATTGTGATGCAGGGCATCGTCAGAACCTTCCTGGACAATCCTTCCAGAGGCAAAACAATGGAGGCCGCCATTCCCGGATGCTGGAGACAGGAGGGTGGCGAGCTCGCGGGAGACAAGGCTCTGCCATGCATCCAGGACCTGTCCATCATAGCGTCTCCCTATCTGTCGGGAGCCTTGGATGAAATGCTCGATGACGTCGCGTTGACCCCCGTCATACAGACGATGAGAGGCTGTCCATATCAATGCACTTTTTGTGTTGGTGGTGGCGGGCATCTGAAGGTCAGGGTGTTCCCGCTGGAGAGGGCGAAGGAGGAGATAGCCTATCTGCACAAGAGGGCCAAGAACCGGATGCTGCGCATAACCGACGAGAACTTCGGCTTCCTCTCCAGGGACGTCGAGATAGCCCGCTACATCAGCGAGCTCTTTGAACGGACCAAATATCCGCAGGCTTTGAAGGTTTACACGGACAAGCGGATAAATGAAAAGGTCAAGGGCGTGATGCTCCACCTGAAAAGGCTCATACCCTACTGCATCAGCCTGCAGTCCACCACTCCCGCCGTCCTGGAGAACATAAAGCGCAGGAACCCGCCCCTGTCCGAAATAACCGAAATATTCCAATGGTGCAAAAGAAATGGAATCGTCACGGCGACGGAACTCATATACGGCCTTCCGGGAGACTCTCTCGACTCGTTCATGAAGACGATAGACGACGTCTATGCCACGAAAGTGGACAGCGCGGGGGCGAACGAGACATGGTTGCTGCCGAACACGGAGCTTGCGACCGTGGAAAGCCGGGCCATGCATGGATTCAAGACGCAGTTCGCGCTTAGCGCCGACGCGATATCCGTCGTTGACGGAAAGGTCGTATGCGAGATCGAGGAGCATGTGACCTCCTCGAACTACATCTCGGAGGACGACTTCTACGAGATATGCCGGATGTCCTGCTATCTCTCGCTCACCCTCTACTTCGGCTACTTCAGGGAGCTTGCGTATCACGCCATGAGCTATGGGGTGGGGCCCAGCGCGGTTTTCAAGCGGATTGTCGGGGACAAGGCCGCCCACCCTCTCCTGAACAGGCTATTCGACGCCTATACGGAGGAGGTCAGGTCAACCCACTTCAGCTCCTTGGAGAAGGCTTATGAATTTGTCAGGGGAGCCATCGGGCAGGGGCGACGTCTGCCGCCGACGAGGTCCATGATATCATGCATAGGCGGCTTTGTCTTTTCGGATGGCCTTCCGGACGCAATAGACGAATACATGTCCGCCACGCTTTCCTTCATAGATGACGCTTCCGTCAGGGAGGACTTCCAGTCCGTCTACCCAGACCTCAAGTCCTATCTTGAGAGCGTCGTCCTCAATCCTCTGAAGCCGGAGTCGCTTGTGGCGGACAGGCTTCCGTTCGAGGCGGAATATGACATCGCCGGATGGATAGACGGGGCCTACTCGGACAGGATATCCGCACACAAGGTTGCCGGAAGGATATCCTTCCATCTGAACTCCCCGAACCAGAACCACTATTTGAATCTGGTGGAGAGGAGCAAGGGGCTCCAGACCGACCTCGAGAGAATACAGTTTTTCCTGCGCCACACGAACACGTCTTTCCTGCGGCGGAGGATTTCCCGGGAGCGGACGGGGCAAACATGATATGCTGAGCGAATAGTTCCATGAACATGAAGAAAAAACTGAATTTCGTTCTCGACAGGCTGTTCAAGCAGAGACTTGTCTCCACGCGGCCGCTGTGGAGGCTGGATCTCTATCCGGAAAACGACAGGCCCAGGAAGCCGAGATATCTCAATGTGGGAGCCGGAATGTGGTATCATCCCCTTTGGCACAACTTGGACAACCCGGTCGAAGGATATGGGAAATCGCATGGATTCGAGGAATATTCCTCCTTGCTGATAAGGCACGACCTGATGTCCGGCGATCCTCTCCCGGTTGAGGACGGCAGCCTCCGCGCCATATACAGCTCCCACACCATAGAGCATCTCGCCGGCAAGGCCGTCGAAGAGCTCTTCATGGAGGCGCATAGGACTTTGGAGCCGGGTGGGGTGATTCGCATTGTCTGTCCGGACATGAACCTGTTCGTGGATGCATATTCGAGGGGAGACGAGAGCTTCCTGGCCTTCTGCAACAACTGCAAGCCGGGCAGGCATGGAATCGAACAGCTTTTCCTGAACATGTTCGCGTCGGCATTGTCGGAAATGACTCCCGATTGCGGCGTTAGAAAAATGTCCGGCGCGGAGTTCAGGAGACGTTTCTCCGACGGCCACGGGCTCGATTTCCTTGACCGGATTCTGGCGGAAATTCCGACAGACATTGCCGCGACCAATCCCCAACACCACAGCTCATGGTACAACGAGGACAAGCTGATGCGCATGCTGAAGGACGCTAATTTCTCGAAAGTGTATCCATCCAGATACGGACAGTCGAAGTTCGAGCCGATGAGGGATACGGCATTTTTCGACCATGTCCACCCTTTCGAGTCATTATATGTGGAGGCTATGAAGTAGCATGGCAGGAAGAAAGCATGGGGACGCATATGTCATTGCCGAGGCCGGCATCAATCACTGCGGCAGCATGAAGATGGCCCGCAGGATGGTCGACCTCGCCGCAGACTCGGGGGCGGATGCGATCAAGTTCCAGACATTCGTCACCGACAAGCTGCTGTCGCCGGATGCCGAACTTATAACCTACCAGAAGAAAGAGGTCGAAGGGAAAAATCAGTATCAGATGTTGAAGGATTGCGAACTGTCCCACCGTGATTTCGTGGATCTGAGCAGGCGCTGCATCAGTCGAGGCATTGACTTTCTCTCGACTCCATTCGATGAAGAGTCCGCCGATTTCCTAGACCCCCTTGTCAGGCTTTTCAAAATCCCCTCCGGAGAGATAACCAACCTCCCGTTGATCGAGAGAATAGCCCTGAAGCGGAAACCGATAATACTATCCACGGGAATGGCCGATATGGACGAGATATCCACGGCGGTGCGGCTGATAATGAAAATCCAGAGGAAAACAGGGGTGAAGAGCCTTTTCAAGAACAAACTGACCGTCCTCCATTGCACAAGCAGCTATCCGTGCAGCTACAAGGACGTCAACCTCAACGCCATGGCCACCTTGAGGAGAACGCTTGGTGTCCCGGTCGGATACTCCGACCACAGCATCGGGATAGAAGTGGCTATAGCCGCGGCCGCTCTTGGAGCGGAGGTCATCGAGAAACATTTCACCATCGACAGGACGCTTCCAGGTCCGGACCAGCGCTCCTCGCTTCTCCCGGACGAATTGACGCGGATGACGGCCTCGATAAGAAACATCGAGAAGGCGCTTGGCGATGGCATCAAGAAGCCCACCCACGAAGAGAGAAGGACTTCAAGAGGGGCCAGAAAATCCATTGTCGCGGCGAGAGACATGGACGTCGGACACAAGATCGTTCGTGAGGATGTCTGCATCAAAAGACCAGGAACCGGCCTTCCGCCGGCGATGCTGGAAAAGACAATCGGTTCTGTGGTCTCGATATTTTTGAAGAAGGACAGCCCGGTTAAATCATCGCATATAAGGACGCAACGCTCCAGATGAAGCTGCTGTTGACAATATGCGCCAGAGAAGGATCTAAAAGGATCCCCGGCAAGAACATCCGGCCCCTGTGCGGGAAACCGCTTATCGTCCACTCGATCGAGCACGGCCTGAAATGGGGGGGGGCGGAAGATGTGGTGGTGTCCACGGACTCAATTAAAATAGCCGAGCTGGCCAGGGTCCATGGAGCAAAGGCGCCATTCATGAGGCCGGCCGAATTGGCTTCCGACAGCTCCGGAAAAGTGCCGGTGATAAGACATGCTCTGGTAGAGAGCGAGCGCATATTCTCGAAGAGGTATGACGCCGTGATCGATCTTGATGTGACGAATCCGCTGCGAGCAAGGACGGATATCGAAGGAGCCGTCCAGGCCTTCAAGGACAGGAGGCCCAAAGTGCTGATATCCGCGGTCAAGGCGCACTCCAATCCCTATTTCAACATGCTGGAAGACGCCGGAGGCGGATTCGTCACAATATGCAAGGAGGGGTGTGGAGGACGCATACTCCGCCATCAGGACGCCCCTGGCGTATATTCCATAAACACTTCGATTTACATCTACGATGCGGAATTTCTGAGGGCCGGGACGCCTGATTCTGTGATAACGGACAGGACCGCCGTCTTTCTCATGTCAGACGCGACAAGATACGACATTGACAACGAGATGGATTTCGAGTGGATGGAGTTCCTCATGAGTAAAAAGGTCCACCCCTTCGAATGAAAATAGCTGTATTTACAACTGGAAGGCAGGACTGGGGAATACTCAGAAGCACTGTCAATTTGCTGTCCTCGACTCCCGGATTCCAGATCACGGTCGTCGCGGGAGGGATGGCCTGTAGCAGTCGTTATGGAGACATGTCGTCGCAGATCAAGGCGGAGGGCATACGCAAATTGAAGCGGCTCGAGTGGAAGACCGGCACGGACGACGGAATCTGCGCGGAGACATCGAGGGCGATGATGATGTCGCACGATGCGATGAACGAGATCAGACCCGACGCTGTGATGATACTCGGGGACAGGTTCGAGACGATGGCGATAGCCGTAGCAGCGGTGATCTTGAAAATCCCCATCATCCATCTTCATGGAGGAGAGGAGACCCTCGGAGCCATGGACAATCAGTTCAGGCATGCGATAACCAAGCTGGGCAATATCCACTTCGCAAGTTGTGAAACCCATGCGAACAGGATCATTCAAATGGGAGAGGACCCCAACTCGGTGTTCAATGTCGGGGCGCCTGGCCTGGACAACATCTGGCGCAAGGATCTGCCGCACCACGAAGAAGTCCTGAAGTCGCTCGGAATTGAAAGGCCTGAAGGCTGCCCGCTGTTTTTAACAACCTATCATCCTCCAACCCTGATAGGCGACGCGGAAACCGAGATCGAAGCGATAATCAATGCGCTGGAGAGGCACGAGTGCGTTTGTGTGCTGACAATGCCGAACAACGAACCGGGAAGCGGCGTGATAAGAAGGAAAATCGCGTCCTTCGCCAAAAAGTCGCCCCGCAGAAGAGCGGCAGTCAGCGCGCTTGGCGAGAAGAAATATTGGTCTCTCCTGAAAGCCGCCACCGCAGTGATAGGGAATTCATCTTCGGGCATAATCGAGGCCCCGGCCATCCCCGTTCCAGTCCTGAACATCGGATCGAGGCAGAAGGGCAGGCTTGCGTCATCGTGCGTGATGAACATCGAAAATCCAAGTGCGGACGATATCTCGTCCGCGATAGACTCGATAGTCCGTGGGGAATTCCCCCCCAGGCTTCCGGCATCCCAGATGTCTCTTTACGGAGACGGAAGAAGCGCGCGGAGGATAGTGGGTGTCCTTAAGGGGCTGGACCTGCGGAAGTTCAAGATAAAGAAATTCCATGATCTATCCATTAACGCGAAGGTCCAAGCGGGAGGTCGGGAGATGGAAACAAACAAACACAAGGGAAGAAAATGCAGAGGAATATCCTAGTAACCGGCGGCGCAGGATTCATCGGATTCCATCTTGCCAGGAATCTCGCGATGGACAAGCGGAATAGAATCACCATAATAGACAATCTCGCCAGAGGGCGTCTGGACCGGGAAATGAATGAGCTCATATCAAAAGACAATGTCTCTCTCCTCGGTCTGGACCTGAAAAAGCCGGAGAGCCTGGCCGGAATCGAGGAGCGTTTCGACTGCGTGTTCCATCTGGCGGCCATGGTGGGCGTCAAGCACTGCATGAACAGGCCGGAGGAAGTCCTCCTGACAAATGCGTTGTCCAGCATGAACATGCTTGAATTCATCAAGAGAAGCAGGCCCGGAAGGGTCCTGTTCTCCTCCACTTCGGAGGTCTACGCATCAGGATTCGATCTCGGAATAGTGAAGATTCCGACTCCGGAAGACACGCCTGTCGCAATATCGGATCCGCTGAATCCGCGGTTTTCATACGCAGTGTCCAAGATATTCGGGGAGCAGCTCTTCCATTTCTCGTCAAGAAGCAACTCCTTCGCCTGCAACACGGTTCGCTTCCACAACATATACGGACCTAGAATGGGATACGCCCACGTCATACCGGAAATGATAAAAAGGGCGAAAGAAGGGGAAAACCCGTTCAAGATATTCGGCTTCGACCAGACCCGCGCATTCTGCCATGTGGATGACGCGGTGGAGGCCCTCAAGCTTGTCATGTTCTCCGATATCGACGGAGAACTCTTCCACATAGGAAACGATTCGGAGGAGACCAATATAAAGGATCTGGCAACCGCAATCTTGAAGAGGGTCGGGGTCAAGGCCCGGACAGAGGACGTCTCCGCCCCGCAGGGTTCGGTGGCGCGAAGATGTCCCGACATATCGAAGCTGCGCAAGTCCACCGGATTCACGCCCAGCGTGAACCTTGAAAAAGGTTTGGATGAAACCTGTGGCTGGTATCTTGAGGACCTTTCAAAAAACAAGGCATGGGAGTAGAAGCCATGGCTGCCGACATCAAATTCATTCCTCTTTCAGTGCCGCACCTGAGCGGAAACGAGAAGAAATACGTCAATCAGTGCATCGACGAGAACTGGATATCGTCCTCGGGGCGCTTCATAGCCGAATTCGAGGAGCGCATCGCGGAATACACAGGGGCGGACAACGCGGTCGCGGTGATGAACGGAACATGCGCGCTGCACCTGTCTCTCCTCGCCGCTGGAATAGAGAGAAACACCGAACTGTTCGTGCCGACCCTCACCTTCATCGCACCAATAAACGCGATAAGATATGTGGGGGCATGCCCTCTGTTCATTGACGTGGATCCGCTAACCCTCGGATTGTCGCCGGAAGCGCTGGAGAATTTCATAAGGGAATCATGCACCTTCAACGGGCACGTTCTTGTCAACAACAGGACCGGACGCAGAATCTCGGCAATCGTTCCAGTGCATCTGTATGGACATTGCTGCGACATGCCCAGGATAATTGAAATCGCCGGAAGATACAAGCTCAAGGTGATCGAGGACGCGGCGGAGGCAATCGGATCCCGATGGGACGGAATCCATGCAGGAACCTTCGGCGACATAGGCTGTTTCAGCTTCAACGGGAACAAGCTCCTGACGACTGGCGGTGGCGGCATGGTGGTGACGCGGGATGGCGCGCTTGCAAGATGGATAAGGCATCTCTCCACCCAGGCCAAGACCGATGAGTTCTTCTACTACCACGACGAGGTGGGCTTCAACTACAGGATGCTGAACATACAGGCCGCGATAGGGCTTGGGCAGCTTGAACATCTTGACGAGATGATAGCGAAAAAAAGGCGCATCGCCAAAAGATATGCCACTGAATTCCAGGGCCTCAAGAATATGAGCTTCTTTGCCGAATCGGGGAAATGCATGTGCACCTACTGGTTCTTCCTGTT
>CAZGJP010000069.1:3624-11026 GCA_964526605.1 uncultured Lentisphaera sp. | reverse complement strand
GTGGGCACAAGCCAACTACACTTCCAACAATCTGAATCAATACACAACCATGAGCCTTGAACCTGATGCCTTAAACCTTTCATACGATGACGACGGGAATGCTGCTGTCCGCCCTCTGTCGTCTGGTCTTTGACTTGGGACGGGGAAAACAGGATGGTCTCAGCCACAAGAGGCACAAATGACATGGAATTGGAGTTTGTCGACTGCCAAGTCCGCCGCGTCCGCAAAAAGGTTGTGGTGGAATTTAGAATTCGTTTGTCGGGCCGAACCCGGTTGGAGCCTCTTTTGAGGGGGTTTCGTCGGTCGTTGTTTTCTTCTGGGGCGGTGGATTTGGGGTGTTGGTCTTTTGTGTGTCCTGCGCCTTTGCTGGCTGCTGGATTGCGGCTGGTGGGGCTTGGGGGGCAGGCTGGACCTGCGTCCCGGACTGTTTCGCCGGAGCTGTCGTAGTCTGCGGCTGTGGTTGTGTCAGTTGCTTCTGGGGCTGGGGTGCCGGAGCTGGTTTTCTGTTGGCTTCCCTTATCCTTTCTCTAGCATCATCTATCGGGATGTTCATCCACAATTCCATGAAGAGGTCGGTCTGGCTGCCTGCGGCTTTTTCGCGCATGGCCCTGCTGACGACAGCGGCATCCTGCTCGGTGAATGTTGCGGCGCCCCTTCCGACCGGATAGCCGCTCAGGAAGAGGTATTCCTTCAGGTATGCGTTCTTCTGGTTCTGCGGGAGATCGTCGAACTGTTCGCGCAGGCGGGAGATCATGTCCTGGTCGGGCTTGGCCCCGGCTATGCACTTCCAATACGGGACTTCGACGTATTTCCCGAGCAGTTCGAGGACGCTGAGTTCGACGAGGAGCCTTATGGCGTAGTGGATGCCCTGTTTCTTCTGGAGGGAGTAGTCGAAGGAGAAACCGTTGCCCTGGAAGAAGAAGCCGAGGCTTGCGGTGGTGCCGGTCTTCCTCATGTTGATGGTGTTGGATGCCTGGACGCCGGGGACGGCGGCCTGCGTCATGTAGTTCAGCATGTGGAGGTCGATCCCGAGGCGTGATATGTTGCCTCCCGACTGATATCCCGCGCCGCCGTCGTAGTCGTATTTTGATCCGAAGTCGCCTTCCGAGACCTGTCCTTCGAGCTTCAATCCGCGTTTCTTGTCTATCAGCTCCTTGTCGTATTCGGTGAGACCTCCTGATATAACCGCTTGGGGAAGGGTTCTGCTTATCTTTCCTCCAGTGGTGGTTTCGCCGACATAGTATGATGGGTCGTAGGGGATGTAAACGATCTGCTTTCCGATCTTGTTCAGTCCGGTGGCTATCATCTTGGAGACGTCGTCCGGGAGGCCTTTTTCGGCGGTGGCGTTGTTGATGGGCTTGCTCTGGACTTTTATCGGCGGGATGGAGTATGCCTCGAGCATGCGCCCGAACTGCTTGAGAGATTCGTCGTAGGGGGTGCTGCGGACTGTTGCCGTGCCAGTTTCCTTCTCAAGTTCCGCTATTTCGTCGTCATGTATCTTGCCGCCGAACCAGTCGAGCACGGAGCATGAGACGGAGAGTAGGGAGATTGCCGCGATCAAGGACAGGCACATGCTTCTTTTCATATCAACCTCGATTGTTATTTATAACGCAGTTCAAGGTTCAGAAATCCTCTTCCTTTAGTCTTCCGATTCCGACGGGGGCCTTCTTGTCGAGAAGTTTGTTTATCTCGTCCATTTTGGCCTTGATGCCGGGGTCGTCCGCCAATGTTGTGAGAGCTTTCGCGTAAAGTTCCCTGGCCTTGGCCAGTTCGCCCGCCTTGAAGAGCCTGTCCGCTTCTGCGATGAAGCTCCTTGCATTTTCGATTTCGGCGGCCTTTTGCTTTTCTATGGCTTCGATTTCAGCGATTTTCGCGGAACAATGCTTGTGTTGCGGAGCCGTCCTGAGCAGTTCGGAGTATGCGGATTTCGCGGCTTGGAGGTTTCCCGCCTGCATGAGCGCGTCGGTTTTTTGGACTAGCGCCTGCAGTTCCATGTCGCGGCGTTTCGCGGTCTCCGCGATTTTCGCATCGAGTTCTGCGATTTTCGCGGCTGGCCCCTTTTCTCCGGGGGCCAGGGAGGCGGCATTTTCGAATTCCCTTCTTGCGGCGGCCAGGTCTCCGGATTCGGCGAGCTTTTCCGCGTTCTTCATGGTCTGTGAGTATTGAGCGGCCGCCTTCGCTGTGTTCTGCTCGTTCTCGAGCTTGGCCTTGGCCTCGGCGAGTCTGGCTTCGGCCTCTCTGGCGCGTCTGAGCTCCTTTGCGCGGGATATGGCCGCCTCGATGTTGATGTTCTGCCAGACGTTTATGAAGAGGTCCTGATGGTTGGCCGCGTTGAATTTGGTCATGGCGCGTCTGAAGACGTTCTGCTCGGCGCTTCCGAGGTTGGGGCTGGAGAGGTCGAGTCCGTCGTAGCCGGCGAGGGCGAGGTAGTTCTTCAGGAGAGCTATCTGCTGGGAATCCGGCATGGACGAGAATTTCTCCTTCAGGTTTGCGATCATCTCGGTGTCTGGATTGGCCCCCGGGATGCATTTCCAATATGGGACCTCGAGATATCTTCCGAGAAGCTCGAGGATGCTGAAGTCAACGAGTATCCTGCATGCATGGTGTATGCCCTGCTTCTGCTTTACGAGGGAGTCGAAGGAGCCGCCGCAGCCCATGTAGTAGGCGGAAACACCCCAGCCGAACTCGTCCTTGCGCAGATTTATCGAATTGGTGGCCAGGACTCCGGGCACTCCGGACTGCGTCTTGTAGTCGGTCATGTTGAGGTCGAGGGATATTTTTGAGACGCCCTGCGCGGCGTTGTATTTGGCCGAGACCTGGGCGTTCATGTAGGAGCCTTCGACCTCGCCTTCGCGTTCCTTCTCGATGAGATCCTTGTCGTATCCGGTGATGCCTCCGCCGATGACGGCGACGGGGTATATCCTGCTGATCTTTCCGCCGGTGGATGCCTCGTTGACGATGTATTGGGTGTCGTATGGGATGAAGACGAGGGGGCGTCCTATCTTGTTCATGGCGGTGGCTATCATGACATAGAGGTCGCTTGGCATTCCTTTTTCGGATGTTTCGTTGCCGATGTTCTTCGACTGGACTGGGACGTTGTTGTAGCCGTATGCGGAGAGCATGCGTGCGAAGGCCTTGAGGGGTTCGTCGAGTGGTGATGTGGCGGTGGTTGGCGCGGACATCTCGGCATCGAGTTGCTTGACTTCCTCGTCCGAGACGGTTCCGAGCAGCCATGCGCATGACGAGAGGAGTGGTAGCAATGCCAGTGATGCGGTGGTGGCCAGGGCCATCTTTTTCCACGAAAGGGGTCTGTTCATGTCCATATGTCTCCCTAGGGGGATATTGATCTACGGATTGATTCCGGATAAGCTAATTTGTAAAAGACAGTATTCAAACTGGGGGAATCATTTCTCGAAGATGATTTTTCCGGAGCCGCTGATCTTCTCGGTCATTTCTGGCGGTCTGGAGGGGAGGAATATGGATGTGGATCCGCGGATTTCGGCCGAGAGGGAGTTTTGTGCGTCGAGGTGGAGTTCGCCCGAGCCCGTGGCCTTGACGTCGATTGCGTCGCAGGACAGTTTCGTGGCATCCAGCATGCAGGAGCCCGAAGTTGAGAGCTCCATTTTTGCCGTCCTGCCTTCGAGGTCGAGTATTTCCCGTCCCGAGCTGGAGGCCCGGAATGTTTCCGAGTCAAGACCATGTATCCGTATGGAGTTTCCGCCGGATGATTTCAGTTCCGAGATTTTTCTGCACGATATCTCCAGTGCCGGTTTTTTCGTGAAGGAACATGGTTTGGAGGGTAAGATTTGGAGAATCCCGTCTTCGATCTTCGATTCCACCAGGGGAAGGATGTTGGAGTCCATCCGCATGAGTATTTCATTACTGTCGGAGCCGGCCTTGATGGAGACGTCGAAGGATCCTCTGATGCTGATGGAGTTGAATTCATCGAGCCTGCGCCTCTCGTCCGAGATGATGCCGTTTCCCTGGAGGAGTTCGACGCCGCCAAGGTCCAAGCCGCTGTTGATCGAGGAGCTCCCGTCGGATTCGTTGCGGACATCCTCTCTTATGTTGACGATGGTGTTTTCCCCTGCGGAGAGGAAATGGGTGGCGGCCAGAATCGTCGCGACTATGAGATTCTCATTCATCCTTGTCTTTCTTGATAACTTCGTGTCCGGGGATTTTTCGTTCCGGGATAGTGGCTGTGGTGTCGGGGGATGTCCGTTCGGCGTCTTCGACGGGGACCCATTCGAAGCTCTGTCCCCCGGCCTTTCTCTCGACCTTGAGCCGCCAGGTTTTACCGCTATATGTGTCGAGCCTGAAGACGCCCTGTTCGGCGCTGGGTCTGGCGTCCGATGCGACGGTGTAGGTTCCCGAGAAGATTATGTATCTGGTGGTGTTGAAGGATGCGCCGATGTTCTGCGCCTCCGAATTCTGCGCGTGGGAGAACATGCAGAATGAAAAGGCGGCGAATGCGAGGAAGAGGGTTCTCATCCGTTTTCTCCTTTTTTTTCATTGATTGGGCCGATTGCAACTGGTTCGGGGGATAAGTCTAGCACTTTGTGCGAATAAATCCAGTGGAATGTCTCCATTCATGGCATTTGCCTGCGCTCCTGGCTTTCAGCTGGAAAAAACGTCTGGTGGATCTATATTCCCGTTTTCTTCGACGAACAGGCGATTGATAATCAACAGGCAGAGGGGGTTGGGCCATGGACGAACTCAGATATGCGGTGATTGGCGTGGGGAACATGGGGAGCGCGCATTCGAGATTCATCAAGGACGTGAAGGGCGCGAGGCTGGTGGCCGTATGCGACATTGACAGGAGCAAGGCCGACAGGATAGCGGCGGAGCATGGGGTGAAGGCGTTCCACAGTGCGTCGGATCTTTACAAGGCCGCGGTATGCGACGCCGTGATAATTTCCGTTCCGCACTACGACCACACGCCGCTGACGATAGAGGCGTTCAAGGCGGGGCTCCATGTGATCTGCGAGAAGCCGATAGCGGTTCACAAGGCTGACGCCCTGAGGATGTGCGAGGCGCACAAGAGGCATCCTAAGCTGAAGTTCGCTCTGATGTTCAACCAGAGGACGGATGGCTACTACCAGAAGATAAAGTCGCTGATAGAGGGAGGCGAGCTAGGCCGCATATACAGGATAAGCTGGACCATCACGAACTGGTTCAGGACACAGGCCTACTACAACTCCGGAGGCTGGCGTGCGACTTGGAGAGGGGAGGGCGGGGGTGTCCTTCTCAACCAGTGCCCGCACAACATAGACCTCTTCCAGTGGATGTTCGGGATGCCCTCCAAGGTGACCGCGTATTGCGCGCTGGGCAAATACCACAAGATAGAGGTGGAGGACGACGTGACGGCGATCTTCGAGTATGGCGACGGCAGGACGGCGTCGTTCATAACGTCCACCGGGGAATATCCCGGGACGAACAGGCTGGAGGTCGCATGCGACCGCGGCAGGCTGGTTGCGGAGGCTGGCAAGATAAGCTTCATGCGGACCCAGGAGAAGGTCGCCGAGTTCAACTACACCACGCAGAAGCAGTTCGAGGGGCCTCCGGTGTGGAACGTTGACATCCCATACGGCAGCGACTCGGTTCCGCAGCACAGGAAGATAATCCAGAACTTCACGGATTCGATATTGAGCGGGGGCGATCTTGTCGCCCGCGGCGAGGAGGGATGCAAGTCCATCGAGCTGGCGAACGCAATGCTCCTGTCGTCGCTGGAGGGCAAGGCTGTGTCTCTGCCGATAGACCATGCGAAGTTCGAAAGGAAGCTCAAGGAGCTCGTAAGGAACTCGAAGTTCCTCAAGAAGGCGTCCAAGAAGGGCGGCTCGGATGATTTCGCGTCGTCCTTCCAGAAGAAATAAAATCTCAAACAGGAGACAACGATGAAGAAGAAGAGGATAGCGGCCCAGCTCTACACAGTGAGGGAATTCTGCAAGACGCCCGAGGACATCGCCAAGTCCATGAGGAAGATCAAGGAGATAGGCTTCGATGCCGTCCAAGCCTCCGGACTGGGGCCGATAGACACGGCCGAATTGAAGAGGATGCTGGACGGCGAGGGGCTGGAATGCTGCGCGACGCACGAGTCCGGCAAGACCATAGTCGAGGAGACAGGGAAGGTCATCGAGAAGCTTCAGATTCTGGACTGCTCTTATACGGCGTATCCGTATCCGCACGTCCCCCTCAAGAGCTACGATGACTGCGTCAGGTTGGCGAAGGACTTGGAGAGGGCTGGAAAGGAGATGTCAAAGGAAGGCCTTGTGCTCTGCTACCACAACCACGCGATAGAGTTCGAGAAGTTCGACGGCAGGACTGCGCTGGACATAATCTACGACGAGAGCGATTCCAAATGTCTTCAGGGCGAGATCGACACCTACTGGGTGCAGTTCGGGGGACAGGATCCCGTCCAGTGGTGCAAGAGGCTTGATGGCCGGCTTCCGCTTCTGCACCTGAAGGAATACGGGATAGTCGACAACAAGGTGACCATGGTCGAGCTGGGCAACGGGAACCTCGATTGGAAGAGGATAGTGAAGGCGGCGAAGAAGTCCGGGACGGAATGGTTCATAATCGAGCAGGACAGTTGCAGGATGGATCCTTTCGAATCGCTGAAGATTGGCCTGGAATACCTCGTCGAAGAGGTGTGACGATGTATTTCACGGGGTTTGCGGACGAGGCGGGGGCGGCCATAGACAGCCAGATAAGGGCGACCAAGGCGCTGGGCTGGTCCGACATCGAGCTTCGCGGAACGGGACTGTCCGGCGATCTGGCGACGATGAGCGACTCCGACTTCGATATTCTGCTTGCGAAATTCGCAGGCTCCGGGGTGCGCGTCAACTGTTTCGGGTCGGCGATAGCCAACTGGGGCAAGGACATCAAGGCGCCTTTTGAGGAGACGCTCAAGGATGTCGAGAGGTCCATTCCGAGGATGCGGAAACTGGGGACGAAGCTGGCCCGGATAATGAGCTATGCGATCAGAAGGGATCCGGCGAGTTGGCGGATTCTTCCCGAGGGGGAGCAATGCCTCGATGAGAGGGTTCGAAGATTGAAGGAGATAGTGAAGCGTTTTCTCGATGCCGGGATCACGCCGGTGCACGAGAACTGCATGAACTACGGGGGATTGTCCTGGAAGCACACGTTGCGGCTTGTCGAGGCGGTCCCGGATCTGAAACTGGTCTTCGACACCGGCAATCCGCCATTTTCGGAAGACATGTCGAAGAAGCCCGGTGCGGACGGAAGAGTTCCGATGCAGGACTCCTGGGACTTCTACTCGAAGGTGAAGGATCATGTCGTCTATGTCCACATCAAGGACGCCCGCGGCAATGCGGAGATGAAGAACGGGGCGGTGTTTCCTTCGGGGCAGGAGTTCACTTTTCCTGGAGAAGGACTTGGGAGC
>CAZGJP010000069.1:1418-3614 GCA_964526605.1 uncultured Lentisphaera sp. | reverse complement strand
TCCTGCGTCGTGGCTACGACGGAGGCTTCTCGATGGAGCCTCATATGCAGGTAGTCTTCCACGATCAGGACCAGAGCGCCAAGGACGAGGCGAAGTTCCAGAACTACGTCGAATATGGCAGGCGCTTCATTAGGATAGTCGAGGATGCCAGGAAAAAGATTGCCGGGAGGTGAGCCATGTTGTTCGTCGTCGGAGGAATTGTGTTGGCGGGGCTGCTTTTCGTGGCGGTCATGTTCAACATGCTTGTCTCGAAGCGGAACATGGCGGAGAAGGCGTTTGCGACTATTGACGTGATGCTGAAGAGGCGTTTCGACCTGGTTCCGAATCTGGTTGAGACGGTGAAGGGCTACGCGAGCCACGAGAGGGGGACGCTGGAGAAGCTTGTCGAGCTGAGGGCTCAGGCGCAAAAGGGCGGGATTTCGGACGACGAGAAGATCCGGCTTGGGATCGAGTCTTCGCCGGCGATATCCCGCCTGATGATGCTCTCGGAATCGTATCCCGACCTGAAGGCGAACGGGAACTTTCTGAATCTGCAGAGGACCCTGAGCGAGATCGAGGAGCAGATATCGGCCGCCAGAAGGGCCTACAACGCGGCTGTCACCGACTTGAACAACGCCTGCGAGATGTTTCCATCAAACATCTTCGCATCGATGTTCGGATTCGGAAAGAAAGCTCTCTTCTCCGCTCCGGAATCGGAGAGGAGGAATCAGGAGGTTAAATTCTGACGAATGGATGCGGTGAACGGAAATCTAATTGTCGCCGTCATCATTGGCATCGGATTGAGCGCCGCCTGCGGATTCAGGGTATTCGTCCCGATGCTGGTCATGAGCGTCGCCGCAAAGGTCGGCCAGGTCCAGCTTGCATCCGGATTCGGCTGGATGGCATCCTGGCCTGCGATAATCGCATTCTCGACCGCGACGATGCTGGAGATATGCGCCTACTACGTTCCCTGGGTGGACAACGTGATGGATTCGATCGCGTCGCCGGCGGCAGTGGTCGCCGGGACGATTCTGACCTCGTCGATGATACTGGATTTGTCTCCGTTCATGAAGTGGACTCTTGCGATTGTCGCAGGAGGAGGCTCTGCGGCGCTGGTCCAGGGGGCGACTGTGATAGTCCGGGGGATTTCGACCGGGATGACCGGAGGTTTTGGAAATTTCATGGTTTCGACGGTGGAGCTTCTGCTTTCTGTCGCGACGGCCATATTGGCCGTCTTCCTTCCCGTTCTCTGCCTGCTGATACTGCTTGTGGTCTTCTACAAGGCGTTGAGGATTCTCTTCGGAAGTTATTTCCGACGCGGATCAACCCCTGCTTGAACCGAAGCGACTCTCCGTTGTTCGAGCCGGGATTTGAGTTTTGCCAGGCCACCCTTGGATGTTTCGCGATAGGTGCTTTTCATGTCTCGTCCTGTTCTGCGCATGGTTTCAACGACATTGTCGAAGGATATTCTATGCTCTCCGTCGGAGAGGAGGGCGTATTCGGCGCATGTTAGGGCTGTTGCCGCGGCGAAGGCGTTTCTCTCGATGCATGGGATTTGAACCAGTCCCATGACCGGGTCGCAGGTGAGTCCGAGATGGTGTTCCATTCCCATCTCCGCCGCATACTCGATTTGTAGGCAGTTCCCTCCGAGTAGCTGTGCTGCCGCGGCTGCCGCCATGGAGCATGCGGAGCCGATTTCGCCCTGGCATCCGACCTCCGCTCCGGATATCGAGGCATTGTGCCTGATCAAGTTTCCCACAAGTCCGGCGGTGGCCAGGGCTTGGATGATGGACTTGTCCTTGATTTTGTGTTTCTTCTGGAGAAACTTGAGGACGGCCGGCAGCACTCCGCACGATCCGCAGGTGGGCGCGGTCACAACCACGGAACCGGACGCGTTCTCCTCCGCGGCGGACAGTGCGAACGCGAAAAGGAGGCCGGATCCGGGACATCCGTCCCCGAGGGCCTTCGAGTGGAAGGAGGCGGCTCTTCTTTGGAGCTTGAGGCCTCCCGGCAGTATTCCATGCGCATCCAGTCCTCTAAGGATGGACTCCTGCATCGCGTTCCACACGTTTGAGAGGTGATCGAAGATCCTTGGTCCTTCGAATTCCTGTGCGCATCGCCACATGGGAAGTCTTTTTGCGCGGCACCACTTCAGCAGTTCTACATTGATTCCAAACGAATATTTGATTTATCCCCGCCGGGGTCCCCCACGGCCTA
>CAZGJP010000069.1:0-1408 GCA_964526605.1 uncultured Lentisphaera sp. | reverse complement strand
CTCGGCGAGAACTTCACCACCTCCTATGCTGAAGAACAGACGCGATGCCGATGCCGTCCAGTTTTCCTTCATCGCCTCGATGCGCATGGCGTTGGGGTGGAATTTCATGAAGACATCGGGGAGGAACTTGAAGCGCAGTTTTGCCGGTTCGAGGGCTCCGGCGACGGCCTTGTCGGTCAGATGGCCCTTGCCGGTCGCGGCCAGACTGCCGTAGAGCGTGATCTTGAAACTGGCGGCCTCCGGATTTTCAGACTTGAAGCGTTCCGCAGCGATCCTGGGCCCCATGCTGTGGCTCGACGAGGGGCCATTGCCTATTCTGTATAATTCCCTGATGGACTGCATAGTGGACTATAGACATCTGATTTTAGACAGAAGGATCATCGCATAGTTTTCGTCCTGCCCCAGAAAGTGCCCCTTGTATTTGTGCGGATCGTCCGGGAATCTCGTCCTGTCCCAGCATTCAGAGGCTTCCTTCCGGGTTTTCCGGAGTGTCTCATTATAGTGCTTGATCCTTGTTTTGCAAACTGCCTGGCGCCGCTTCAGCATCATGTATTCCGAACACAGCCATGCGGCCTTTGCTGAAAGTATCATCGACTGCAGGATGCTTTTGTTTCTTGGCACTGGAGGGAGCCTGTCCGAGAGACTGATGGATTTGGCGGCCAATGCATTGATCTCTTTTATCCGGGTGTTTTCCGATGCCGTCGGCTTTTGTCCGTCAATCAATTTTTTCGCGATATGATAATCGAAATCCATTCTTGCCCAGACGGATAGGAATCGGAGTTGCTTCGGGGTTGCTTTGTCGCCGAAAACATTTGATATGAATGCACTGTTGAAATCCTTGGTTTGTGGCCTGCCTGTTCTTTTCCTTGTGCAGCGTGCGCTGAAAGCAATACCGTAATAGAGAGTTTCCTGGAAGTACCTGTAGGGGCACCATATCGTATTGATGACACCAATATATCCATGTCTCATTGCGAGAGATGCCATCCTGCTGCTGTTGAGCAGTGCGGTGCGGCCCGGCTTGAAACGGTAGCCATAGCAGGCGATGGATGGAGAAGCCACTATTTGTTTGAAGCCAGCTTCCTTCAACTTGATGGCGACCTGTTCGCTCACCTCTCTTCCGTATCTCCAGTCGAACAGGATGACATCCTTCCTGAGTTGTTCCGCAATGTCCGGATCGTTGGTGGGATGATCGGCCCACATCATCGGAGTTTTGCGCCGGGCTCTTGCCAAAGCGATGATCTTGTTCACGTATTCGGTCCATATGAGGTTTTGTCCATGCTTGTCCTCCGGGCTCAGATTGCCGAGGTCCACCTCGTCGCATCCGATGTGAATGTATTCGGACTGGAAAAGCTTGCATGTGGCCGAAATCAGCCTGTCCATCAGCTCGATGCTTTCCGGGTTAAGCGGA
>CAZGJP010000068.1:0-11113 GCA_964526605.1 uncultured Lentisphaera sp. | reverse complement strand
CTGCCTCGGCTTTTCAAGAATGACGTCTATGCGACGGGCGCTGTAGGAAAATGGGGGCTCGGAACCACATGCAAGGAGGGGGCATCCAATCCGATGACGCACGGATTCGATGTCTTCAGCGGATGGAAAAGCCAGAGGATAGCTCATACATATTATCCATCGAGCATAGTCCGTAATGGAAAGGAGGAAAGGCTCGATGAAGGAACTTTCATACACGATCTGATCATGGAAGACGCATTCGCTTTCATAAGAAAGAACGCGGAGGGGAAAAAGCCATTTTTCGCATATATCCCCACTGCAGTTCCTCACGCTGCAATGCATGCGCCGAAGGCGCTTCATGAGAAGTGGCGGAAGATTTTTCCTGAATTCGATTCGAAGACAGGAACTTATTCCGCCGGATCGAACGACCAATGTCCGCCAGTTACCAATCCGATTGCCGGTTTTGCCGCGATGATGGAGAACCTTGACAATCAAGTGGGGCACCTCCTCGCAATGCTCAAAGAGCTTGGGGTTGACGATAATACTCTGGTCATCTTCACAAGTGATAATGGTTCGCATCTCGAGGGCGGCCACGATCCGGAATTCTGGGATTCGAACGGGCCTTTTCGTGGGCACAAGCGGGATTTCTACGAAGGTGGCATAAGAACGCCTTTCCTTGCCCGCTGGCCCGGCAAGATCAAAGCCGGAACCCGTTGCGACCACATCAGCGCGTTTTGGGACATTCTGCCGACAATTGGATAGCTTTCCGGCCATCCAGTCCTCTAGCAATCCGTTGGGTTTTCAATTCTACCCGCGCTGCTTGGGCAGGTGGAAAATCAGAAAAAGCATCAGTATCTTTACTGGGAGGACAGTTCCATCAAGGGCGGTATTTTCAAGACCGCTCTGCGCCAAGGTGATTGGAAAATCGTAAGAAAATATGAAAAAGGAACAGGGCTCACATCGGAATTGTTCAATCTGAGGGATGATATCGGCGAGGAGCGCGATATAGCCTCCGAGCATAAGGAGATTGTGGAACGGCTCGAAAAATTGATGACGGATGCGCATCGTCAACCAGAGTAGCAATAACCCCTTGTAAATCTGGTTATTCGCACGATACTCAACTTGTGCGAAAAAAAACAAGGAATATTGGAGATGAACATGAAAAAAGATAAGAAACGGCTAAATATTGTTTTCGTCATAACAGACGACCAAGGCTAAGGTGAGATCGGTGCGCATGGAAACCCGCACATAAAGACGCCCAACTTGGATAAACTGCATGGTGAATCCGTCCGCTTTACCGATTTTCACGTGGGCACCACTTGCGCGCCGACACGCGCCGGACTGCTCACGGGTCACAACTGCAACAGCGCGGGAGTATGGCACACAATAGGTGGAAGATCCCTGCTCCGCCATGATGAGTGGACGCTTGCTGATGCGCTTAAGGAGGCTGGCTACCGCACCGGACATTTCGGCAAGTGGCATCTTGGTGATGCGGCGCCTTTTCGTCCTCACGAGCGCGGATTCGAATATTCCGTATCGCACGGTGGCGGAGGAATCGGAAACACACCTGACCACTGGGGTAACGACTATTTCGACGACACTTATTCGGTGAATGGCAAGCCGGTCAAGTTCAAGGGTTTTTGTGCCGATGTCTTTTTCTCCGAAGGAATAAAGTTCATAGAGAAGCACAGGGATGAGAATTTTTTCTGCCTGATCGCGAGCAACACCCCGCATAGTCCATGGAATGTGGAGGATAGATATAAAGATATTTACAAGGACATCGCTCCTTCGGAACAGCGTGCAAGGTTCTATGGGACAGTCACAAATGTGGACGAGAATCTTGGCCGCCTGAGAGTTAAACTCGATGAACTTGGCATCGCCGACAATACAATCCTGATATTCATGACGGACAACGGTTCCGGTGGTGGAGTCTCATGCGAAAATGACGGTCGTGTCATCGAAGGCCCGTGTAACTACAATGCGGGAATGAGGGGGGTGAAAGGCTGGGAGTATGAGGGAGGGCACAGGGTTCCGTTCTTCCTGCATTGCCCCGCGATTGGCGCGGTTGGAGGAAGGGACATATCGGAGCTCACATCATACACCGATTTCATGCCGACTATCCTTGATTTCTGCGGAGTCAAGGTTCCACCCGGGAAATCTTTTCACGGGCAGAGTCTCAAATCGCTGATAGATGGAGTTCATGCTGGCAACTGGAGCGAAAGGATTTTAGTCGCTGACACGCAGCGCGTGGCACGCCCGGTGATGTGGCAAAAAAGCTCCGTGATGAAGGGGCGCTGGCGGCTTGTCAACGGCAGGGAGCTTTACAACCTTTCAATAGATCCCAGCCAGAGCAATGACATCGCAACGAAGCACCCCGAATTGGTCGCTGAACTGCGCGAAGGCTATTGCAAATGGTGGAATCTGGTGTCTGAACAGTTTGACCGCGACATTCCTTTCCACGTAGGCGATACCGATGAAGAGGTTGTGCTCACGACGCACGATATCAGGAATGAGGCAGGGGACGCGGCCTGGAACCAAGGGCAGGTCAGGGCGGCGTATGCTGTATCAGGCTACTGGGCTCTCGACATCCGGAAGGCCGGGAAATATCAGTTTGAACTCAGACGCTGGCCACGTGAAACAGAGCGCCCCTTGTGTGATGCCATGGAGGGCGATGATGTGGGGATAAGATGGGACTGCATCAAGGATACGTCAAGACACATGTATACCGGTGGCGAGGCGATAGACATCCGATGGGCAAGGTTCGAAATTGCAGATAAGGTTCTGTTCAAGGAGATAGAAGAGGGCGCGGTCTCTGTGACGTTCGAAACGGATCTTAATCCGGGAGAGACCCGCCTCTATCCATCGTTTCACACGCTCAAACCTGGAACTCTCGCGCCGTATTATATCTACGTAAAAAAACTTTGAGTCAATTGAAGAGGAGATTATGTTTGCAGATCTAGTCAGGAAGGCTCGGACTTATCGGCGTTTTGACGAATCGGATCCGATCCCTGTTGAAACGCTCAGAGGTTTCGTGGACATTGCTCGCATTGTGCCATGTGGCGGGAATAGCCAGAGGCTCCGCTACATGATTGTGAGCACTCCTGAAGACCGAGCCACCATCTTCCCGATGCTCGCCTGGGCAGCGGCACTCAAAGACTGGCCAGGTCCAGCGGAAGGAGAACGCCCGACAGGTTATATCGTCATCCTTTCCGAGGCAAACGATGGGACCAGCTTGGGCATTGCCGCCCAGACTATGCAACTCGCCGCCACGGAGGCCGGTTATGGTGCCTGCATGATGGGGGCGATCAAGCGCGATGAAATCAAGAAGGCATTCAATATCCCGGAGAGCATGAATGTGCATCTTGTAATGGCAATAGGCAGACCTGCCGAGACGGTCGTCATCGAACCGATGCCGCCAGATGGGAAAACAGCTTATTGGCGAAGTTGTGATGGTGTGCATCACGTGCCGAAAAGGTCTCTCGACGATGTACTGGTGGACTACCGAGGGAGAAATACACCTTAATTGTTTGGATAAAAAAATGATGTTGGCAAAAACAATTTGGAAAAAGCTGACAGATTCTTATATAATTATCAACATAATCTTATTCGTAGTCCTGCTTATTTCCGTGGCATCGGCGCAGGAGCACTCAAAGCTCTGGGGTGAAAAAGGCGAAAAGTGGGATCAGAAGAACGGTCGACTGCGGAATTTCACCGATGTCGGCTACAAGAACGGAAATCTTCCCATTCCCGACTGGCCGATTGGAGTCAAGGTGACCGATTTCGGAGCGGTTCCGGACGACAAGAAAGATGACTCGCAGGCTTTTATTGACGCAATTGCCGCTTGTCCAGGCTATCATGCGGTGTTAGTGCCTAGGGGACGGTTTACGATTGAGCGGCAACTTATCATCAAGCGGGAACATTTTGTTCTGCGCGGCGATGATATGTATGATTCGGTCTTGTTTTTCCCAAAATATCTGGACGAAATCAACATTCAAGAAATTGGGTGGAGTGCAGGAAAGGAAAGAAACACGGGAACTACCGGAGGATTTATCACCATGGACGGGGGCGAGGAAAAGAGCATTGATAATCTCAGCCTTGTCTTCCGCGATCAGAGGAAAGGCGGAGTATGGGAATATCTGGGAGCGGATCCTTTATGTTACACGGGCGATGTGAGCAACAGTTGGGTTCGGAATGTGTATATAAAGAATTATGATCTGGCGTTCAAGGTCGATAGGGCCAGCAACCTGTCGGTTATCAATCTTATCCTCGACCAGTTTATAGGCCGGAAAAGCATCGTGGGATCGGCGCCCAAGGGCCCTGAGGGAACAGTGCCTTTGGATGAGTATGGCGAGACGATAAAGATCGCCGGCTTTGACGCGCTTTTCGGCATTTGTCCACGCGCGGTCAGCCACAGTCTGTTTCATAATATCGACATCCATGGCTACGTTATGCAACCGATAGACATGAATGAAGTGCCTCGCAGTAATGTCTTTTCAAAAATCCGTGCGGTACTTAGGGCGGTCGGCTACCATGGCGGAGCTTCTGAATACAATCTTTACACCGACATGAACCATTTTGTCAGTGGCGTGGGAGGAAATCGGCGATCCCATGAGACCTACTGGGGTGTTGACTTCAAGCTTCCTGAAAATGCCTATAATTCAGCGGACTCCCACGTCTTTGTGGGCTACGGAAACAACTGGCCTGAAAAGATTACCGATACGATCTGGTATGAGCCGATTGATCCTGCGAAGTTGAATCCCAGAAACCTTTACCTCGCGCAGATGGAGTTTCTCGGCAAGCCATTACCGATGGACCTTCCTCGCCCACTTCCATCTCCATACAAGGGCGACGTGATTCGTATCCTCCCCGCAGAGGACAGGCATCCGAGCAAGGAACCGAACGATACGAGCCTGCCCATCGATGACCCTTACTTCAAGTTTGATCTGACGGGGACCGATGTGACCGAAGTCGCGCATGCCCGGTTCAGAGTCAATCTAGTGCAGATCCGCAACACGCCCTTTGATCTCACCGCATGGGGAGTTGAAAATGACAGCTGGACCGAGGCAACGCTGACCTCTGATAACAAGCCGGAGCTTGTCACAAAGCTGAATTCTGTCATGCTCAAAGAAGGTGAGGACAATCCTGTCGTGGAGTTAGATGTCACTTCGTTTGTGAAGAAACAACTGAGCGGCGGGGATTGGGTGATTTCACTTTGCATTAAGAAATCAGGTGGGAACGGACAGTTAGTATTTTTCCGCAGTCTTGAAGGTGGTATCCGGCCGGAGCTGGTGATCGAACGTGTTCCGTCATCGGTGCCGGGCCCACCGAGCGCGCCAAAGGGCATACGAAGTACTCCGCTGATTGGCAACATTATCCTCGATTGGGACGACAACCCTGAGTCAGATTTGGCGACATATAATGTCTATCGCAATCCAGTTAGGATTGGAAAAGAGGGCTATGCGGAGTCCCATGCCTCGGGACTGGTGACTAGCGACTTCGTCGATATTCAGTCCTCAGGAGATTGGAAGGTCGGGATGATGGATCATCGGCAGGTCTATAGGTATAAGATCACCGCGGTGGATGACCACGGGTATGAGTCTCCGAAAAGCCTGGAGTTCGTCGCAGCGACAAAACACCCATCAAACTCCCCGCCGGCATTCAAGGAAGCTCTCAGTCTTCCAAGGGGCAGGGTAGGTTCTGAATACAGTGCAAAGCTCACGAGCGTGGCGTCGGATCCGGAATCCGATCCGCTTTACTTCATGAAGGTGTCCGGACCAGACTGGATGAATGTCGCATTGGACGGCACCTTGAGTGGAACGCCAGGATCCAATGACGTTGGAAGCAATGCCTCAACGATCCAAGTGACTGCAATTGGCGGCAGCACTCAAAAAGTTGTGAACATCTCGGTTGATTAACCTAAGTTTTGCTGGCTATAAAAGCAAAATTTAGGGAAAGGCGTATGCTTTTTATCTTTCCGGAGTTAAGACTGACCGTTTGGACTGCCTGTGTGTTGACTTCGATCCTGATAGTCTGATCTATGTCGGAGACAAGCGTGGCGCAAGCCTCTTCGTAGGACCAACTCAATTCTAGCAGAGTGATGGAGCCGCGTAGACGGATCCCGCTGAGCTGACCGCATGGCCAGCTAGCAGGTAGTGCGGGGAAGAATACAATGCGGCCCGGGTCGGCATAGACCAAGGTGGAGGTGCAAAGGTATGGGAACCCGCCAGAGATATCGGTGTTGAATAGATCCCCTCGATTGTGCAGTGAGCCCATGGCAGTTGACCAGTAATGCTTGGCGAGGAGTTGAATTGCCTCCTCCGCCAGATCATTGCGCCCGATGCGTGAGGCGGCCAGACCGATTTGCACCAGCCCAAAGGCCATCACCGGATGATTCCTGTGATGGTTAAGGCGTTTGCGGATAGATTTCGCCACAGCTGAGACAAGTTCTGGTCTTTCTAAAATATCGGCTGGCATTTCATCGTATAGCGGGTAGAGATGACTGGCGTGACGGTGCTGATGATTTTCCGCCAGGCCTGGCCAGAGCCATTCGCGGAAATAGCCGTCGCTATCCACTTCGTAGTCAGGTAGAGTCCCGATCAAGTCAGCCCAGCGTTTTCGCTCTTCCTTGTCGCAGTCCAGGTGCTCCGCTGCGGCGATACAGTTCTTCAATAGTTGACGACAGGCGGCCACGTCCATTGTCGAATTTATCGCAGTGGGGCAATTGGATGTTCCGGGGGAATTTTCCGGTGAATAGGATGGCGCGAAGACCAGCCTGCCATTATCATCTTTGACGCTAAGAAAGGCTTCATAGAAAGAGGCCGCTTCCTTCATCAACGGATAAGTGTGGGTTGCCAGAAACACAGTATCGCCGGTGTATTGAAAATAATCATAATAGAACTGCAATATCCAGGCTGCGCCGGCATGCCAGAAACAGTGCGGATAGCGCGAGGAAAAGTTTGTTGCACGGGGGCTGACTGTCAGTTGTGCTGGCACATGGAAGCCTGGCATGTCGAAGAAATTTCTGGCATTTGCGCGGAAGCCATCCCAGCGCGCATCGAAGAAGCGGAAAAATGCGTCCATCAGTTCCGGGGTATTGCCCATAAGCAGGAAGGCGATGGCAGATTGAAGATTGCCGTTGGTCGTGAAGCTACCATACCACGGTGCGAGCCAAGTGCCGCTCCACAATCCCTGAAGGTGTGGCGGATTGTAGCCCGTGCTGCAGATGATGTTGTAGCGTCCCGCGTCGAACGCACGTTCGATCTGTGCCAAGGATGGACTTGAGTCGCTCATGCCTGAAAGTAAATCCTCGCTAGTCTTTCTTCGGTCCGCCTCCGGCGCGTCTAATTGCAATCGCACGCGCCCCATCAATTCGGAGTGGATCCTGCGATGAGGCTCCAACAGAGCGGCGTAGTCGGCAGGCAGCGCGGCAAGCGTGGAAACGATTGCTGTCGCGTGCCGGGACAGATCTTCATCATGTCTCAGGAGCTTTATCGCCACAATAACTAGGATCTCATCAGCATCGCGGACCCGGATGCCTTGTGTCGTAACCTTGGTGCCCCCCCCGATAGCGACGACCCGTCCTAGACCCTGATAGCCCCCCAGAGGGTTGTCGGCATTTGTATAGGCGAAAAGCGACCGATACGAGAGATGATTGTCCAACACCCCTTGATTAATTTGTCTGATCCCTCGATCCAACACCGATTTTTCTTTCTCGTTTGTTGTCGGAACTGTCTTAAATGACAATTCCACACAAAGCGGTTGATTGCCAAGCAGCCGTAGCACCAGCACATTGCTTGCGCGAGACGCGAAGATCGTGCGCGTGAACGATGCACCTGAACTGTATTGTAGCATCACTTTCGCCTCTGCCGTCAGGAAGTCAACGCTACGCTGGTAGTGCATTATTTCGCCCTCAGCTTGCCTGATGTTCATGGCAAAGGCTGCGACGAAGCGATCCCTTTCTTCCGAGAAGTTGCAGGCAGAACGCGCGTCTTCGATTTCCTCCCCCGCCTCCCGGAAGCGTCCCTCAAGGCAGAGTCGTCGGAGTTTATCGAGGCGCGATACCATTTTGACCGGCACCGGGCTCTGTGGGTTGGGCAGAAAGAGTCCCGCATGACTCAGGTGGAGCATCTCGTCGAACGGATGACCTGGAACAACGGCGCCGATAGTGCCGTTGCCTGTGAGTAGGCCATCTTGCCAACTGCCTGCCGCTTGCCGGCTGACGAACCCGCGCTCAGGCTCCGCGAAGACGTTGTTGATGCTCATTAGATTGTCCCTAGCTCGGCATGTGTCAGAGAACACTCCCCAGCACATTGAGCAGTTCTCCCCGAGATTTCAGGTATCCAGGCAAGTTGTGTTCGGCGCAATCTCGATGAACCACCAAGTGTATGTTGGAAGGCAGCCGGCTACATTGATCTACATCGGTGGCTTTATTTCCTCGATGAATTGATATGCGCACGCCTGCGGAAACTGCTTTCTGCATGTTTTCCAGTAGTAGCCGCCTATATGTTTCTACAACTTTCGCAGGGATATCTTCCCTTACCAACTCTGTCTGTGGGCAAAAGGCAAGGACGGCATCGGCCATAGGGGAGAAAAGGCATGCCGCCGAAGCTCCCATGGAATTTCCGAGGAAACAAACTCTTCTATAGTTCTTTTCGGATTTGCGTATGCTGATCTGCTCATCCAAAACCTTGCCGTAGTACGCATATCCATTCCAGTTGCCTTCAGGATCCTGCATGTACCATGAGCGGTGTGGGTCCAGAATATGAAGCTGATCCACATGGCCGAAACTCGCCACGCTCTTTTTGAATTCCGGAAAACAGACCATACCGGCAAAGATTACAAAAAGCGCATTGGCAACCCTTCCGGCATCAATAAATAAAGGTTCTTTCGCTGTGACACCACCCTGCATCGCCTTCTCAAGAATGTTGCTGAATGCAATGTAGACTTTCATAGATGCTTCATTACCTATGAGAAGAACTTTGTCCTGAAGAGCTCTTATCGCCATGTCCACCGGGTTGTCGGACTTGAAAAAATGAAATATGATCTTTGCCTCATTCACCTTTAATTCGCCAGGGGAATAGGAAGACTTCAATCTGTCCGAGAATATTGACAGTAGTCTTTCCCTGATCAGAATGATGGGCTTTGTTCCCGCCTCCGGATCAAAGCCTTCATTGACCTCTGTAAAACCCTGTGCGATAATGTCAGACAGCGCATCTTTGCAAGCGTTCACAAGATCGAAGAGCTCTTCCTCCGAACACCGGTTCAACCAGGCATAATAATTGGCATTAAAGCCTGCTTCCTCCTGCTTCGCATTCATAATTATTCCTCCATGAGAGGTATGACGAGATTGTAGATATCAGCCCATTCCGGATCGGCTGTGGCAAAATAGATATGCGTGGGCTTTCCATTTTGTATCAGAACCTGAGGTCGTTCCAGTTTATGCTGGGTCCTTGTGGTTCCGTCTGAAAAGCGGACGGTCCGGCTGTAGGCTTTTGGATTTTCCGGACATTTCCATGCGATTCCGTCATCTGAGCAGGCATAAAAACCAGCACCTTCCTCACCCGTGAATTTCCTGTCGAAAACCTTTGCTATCATGTGATAGCATCCATCGGAGTACCAGATACAGGGGTCTTCCACTCTGGCATCGCCTAGTCCTGTTATCTGCAACTTCTGTCCATCATTCAATCTGGTGTATGGGTCCGTGTAATGCGGCGCTTTTGCCACACCCAAAAATAGTGCGTTATTGTTCTCTCTCTCCGGGTAAGCAACAGGTGCGCTCTTGTAAATCAGCAAGGAGCTTCCATCCGTGTGGATAACTGCTGCCGGATTGCTGGTGATTGCCGCATCCCATTTCCCCCCCCTCGGTTTCAGGACGGGTTCGTCCAGTCGGACGAATGGACCAAGAGGGGAGTCCGATGTCGCCACTCCTATTCTTTTCCGGTTCCAGACCTGCCCGTAGATTTCCCGGCTAACTTTGGACTTCGGCATTTCAAAATCATAAGTTGATCCAACATAGAATAGAACATATTTGCCATGATGCCGGTGTATGCTGGGGTTATGCGTCACCATGCCATCCCAGTATTGCGGACCTCTTACCGGGAGAATTACCTTTTCGAATTCAAAAGGACCTTCGGGCCGATCTGAGGATGCGAGTGCAATTTCCGAGTTTACGATCCAATTGGACATGGTTGCGGATTTAGGCCACCGGGAAGCATACATGTAGTATCTGCCATCATCGCCGCGAATTACAGAAGCTCCCCAAACGATATAACCCTCCATCCTGAAAGAACCATGTATGGGAGCCGGTGCGAGTCGGTTTGTAAATATGTTTTTCATTCCTGAGGCAGCTTTAATTTCAATTGTGCGGAGATCAGAGTTTTTCGACGGAGAAGTTCTTGTATATAACGGCGGTGCCGCCCATATGACGGAGTCCGATCCGGCCTTTTTCGACGAAGCGCGGACGTTGCTCTTCCGGATTCTTCGATGTGTCCCAAGTCTGCTCTATTACATTCTTCGGATTTTCAATTTCCCGCACGCTTAGCTTGAGAGTTTTTTCCCTCTTTTCAACTTCGACGGAGTATCTCTTCCCGACAATGATTCCATCATGTTCGAGCATAGGCTCAAATAGCACATCGTTGCTGAAGTCGAGATTTCTTTCTACGTCTTTCCATGGATATCGCTTGCAGCGGATATTCTCTCGGAAGCTCAGGCTTATTAGGCTCATGTATTCGAAATACTTGTTCATTGCTGAAACATCTCTCAGATCCCTCCACGCGTAGATGTCCTCCACGTAGGGGGGCAATCCTATACCCTGCGCCTGAATGTATAGCAGGAAAGTGAACCCCTTGGAGATTCGGCTGATCTCGTAACGGATAAGTATATCACCTTCAAATTCCTGTTTTGTCCAAAGGGTAGCGTGGTGGGCGTCGAATGTCGCCCGGTCAACCCTTTTGTCAACATTGCTGGGTGTGGCGGTGAAGTGGAGACCATCATTATGATGCTCTAATACAGCCTTTTTTCCGTCCAAAAACCATTTATCCTGCCAGTCTCCGGTCATCGAATCCTGCATCAGGACGCGAGATGAGTCCTGAATATCTTGTTCAGCCATGTTATCACCTTTCCCTACTTTAGTTTT
>CAZGJP010000067.1:0-11179 GCA_964526605.1 uncultured Lentisphaera sp. | reverse complement strand
ATATTTTCGCGAATGATAATGTACTTGGTATTGGCGGGCGCCCTAGTTGGCCAAACCCGAGGGGAGGAGGATTATTTCAAGAAACCTTGGTCAAATGGGGGGCCGTCAAAAAACATCTATCTCGCTCCGCCAGCTCCTGCGGATGCCCCGCTAAGAGCCGTTCGAGCGAGGGTGGTGGACTTCGGGCACGACTTCGGAACCTGGGTTGCGGCTCCGCATTTCAGAGGAAGCCCGAAAGACGTGAAGGCAAGTGCGGAGTTAGTCACGGAACAGATCGAGTTCGATGGAAAATCTTCGACCCGCGACAGTGTTCAATATTTCCCGTTTTCGCTTTCGAGACCGTTTTCGACCTGGGACTACAGCTACGACGACGAACATGCAGGTGCCAACTTCTACGGGGGCGCAGTCTTCTACTTCGCCAACAGGGACGGAGGAGGCATCACCGAACGCTTCATAAATGCGGACCACTGTGCGACAGGGCACTTTCCGCGCGAAAATTGGGCACTGCACATGTTCGCCTTCAAAAAGGACTCCCCGTGGGTTGCAAGCGCATTATGGCTCTGGCGGAAGGAGGACTTCCTCAATGGCGGCGACAAATACCGCGTGAGCATTGACGCGGAGAGCATCATCCACATGCGCGAGGCACGATACTGGAACGGATACGACGGTGTCCGCATGGTCCTACGCGAAGGTGATCAGTTTTATCTCTCCGAGAAGACCTTCTCCGATTGCGATCTCTACATTCTCAAGCCCGCCGAGACGCGCTGGGCGCCTTTCAATCCCAAACCCCCTTTCGACATCAGATTCGACGTAGAATCTGCGAAATTCGCAAATCAGGAATTCAAGGATGTCACTGCTGCTGGTTTCCATCTATTCAAGGATAAACTCAGCCCTGACGTTGGCGCATTCAAATTCTACGCCTTCGAGCTGGACGCCACGGTTCATCGTCCCGAGCGCCCGAGCGAAACTCTTGCAATGGCTAAAGTCGGGGACTTCTACATTTCCAAGACGGAAATCCCATACGCCTTCTGGAAAAAGATCTACAAATGGGCGAACAACAACAACTACGCGCAATTCGAGCGCCAGGGCTTCCTCTTCGAGGAGAATGGCGATATCGGAAGCATGGAGTTTGACGGCAAGCCGCATTCCCCCGACGAGCCGGTAACCGGAATCACGCTTCACGATGCCGCCGCTTGGTGCAATGCGCTTTCCGAATACGAGGCCAAGACACCCTGCTACTACACGGATCCGGCCTGCACCAATATCTTCCGCTGGGTGCGCCAGTCTTCATTATGGAAGGAACCGAAAAATTTCCCGCCTTTGTTTGTGAAATGGTCGGCGGACGGCTACCGCCTGCCAACCCCATCGGAATGGCTTGCGACACATGACGCATCAGAAAAGCCGGACTCGTCTGATTCGACAAAACCAGTCGGGCTAGGAAAGCCGAATTCAAAGGGCTTGTATGACATGGCCGGCAACGTCCGCGAACTTGTCTGGGACGAGGAGGACCTCAACCCCGCATCGAAAAAGAGCATCTGCCTGATGGGAGGCTCATTCTTCCCTGGTGATCCGATGACACGTTCAGCCTCGCCGTGGGGAGACGCCATCCGACTCGACCTGGGATTCTTCGACGGCGGATTCAGAGCCATCCGCAAGAAAGAGGGAGGAACGAAGCCCAGCTTCGATTCGGCGATTCCGGAAACTCTTGTCTGGCGGGCCCCGATAGGCTCCAAAAGAAATGACGACAGCGCCGGCAAGCCGCCAAAGGCTGTCGTCGAAATGGTGAATATCCCGCGCGGAACATTCAAGTCGGGAGACGTTGATGTTACAATTACCAGCTTCCAGATGGGAAAGACAGAAGTCACCTACAAACAATGGCTCGCCGTCAGGCACTGGGCGGAAGCCAACGGATACGAATTCAACAACGACGGCGACATCGGAAACATGGAGTGGAAATCTAATACAGCCGAAAGGCATCCAGAGGAACCTGTCGCAAACATCAGCCATCGGGACGCGATGGCATGGTGCAACGCACTCTCCGAGATCGAAGGACTGACTCCGGTCTATTATGAAGACAAGGAGATGAGCAGACCATATAAAAAAGCCAATCGCTACAAGCCGCTGATGATAGACGAATGGATGGAGTCCGAAAAACACAAGAAGGACTTCGCCCCGGGCGGCAAGTTCATCGGCGGCGCATATATAAAATGGGATGCCGACGGCTATCGTCTGCCAACCGTGGCCGAGCAGTCATACGCCTTCGGTGCGGACACGAAAACCGACGATTCCATCGCCTGGAAATATGAGAATTCCGCAGCGAAAACACAGCCCGTCGGAACGAAGCCGCCGAATACATTCGGACTTCACGACACGGTTGGCAACGTGATGGAATGGGCAGGAAGCCTTGGCCCCATTTACAGCCCTTTCACATCCGTCAACCCAGTGAGCAATCCACAACCATGCATTGATTCCGGCGGAACAGGAGGCATGCCTGTGCGCGGCGGTTCAGTGCATCAGCAGCACGACAGCTATTTCGCCTGGAGCCCCGGAGGGAGCCATGGGGTCAACGCCGACCTGGCCTATCCAGACCTCGGCTTCCGCGTCGCCCGGCATCCTCAGTATCTCGAACTTGATGTGAACGGCAAACGCTACAAGCTCGTAGGAGTGAAGCCGGAGGATGTCCTGATCCTGAGCGGAAAAAAGGTTGTCGTGGACGGAGATGTCCAAGGCGACACCATAAAAGTGAAAAACATCAAGGAGCTTAAATGATGAAAGCAAGAACATTAAATGCATCCATACGGGCATTTGTCGTTTCTTTCTTTCTCGCGGGAGTCGCCACTGCGGCTGAACTGACCGGAGTTATCGAGGCGAGCGGATATCCGCCCGGAGCGTCAATCGAGGACAAGACTCCGCAGTTGGACATTTCAGGCAGGAAGTTTGATCTCCTCGACGGGCGCACATACAGATACAATCTTCATAGAACGGGTGTCCATGCGACAAATCCACTTCGTTCGTTCACCGGCGTGAAATGGTCAGTCAAACTCGCTGCGCCATCGCATTCTTCGCCCATTGTCGCTGACGGACTGCTATTCATTGTCTCCGACGACGGTGCTCTGAGTGCGCTTTCCGCGGAAGACGGCTCGGAAAAATGGAAATACCAGATGATTGCCAAGAAGGGACCTATCTTCGCCACGCCGACAATTGCCGCAGGATGCGTATATGTGAACGACCCGGCGGGCAATGTTTATGTGCTTGACTCCAAAACTGGCACCGAAAAATGGAGGCGCAGGGTCTGCAACGGAAGTGCGGATTCGGTCACGCCAGCATACGGCGTTCTCTTCATCACCGACACGAAGGGACTTGTCCACGGCATAGACCCGTCCAGCGGCGAAGAAGTCTGGCGCGCGCGCCGCGGCGAACGCGGACTCTACAACGCGAGAGGAACCCTCGCTCCTGTCGTAAAGGATCATCTCTACATCTCCTTCTGCGACTACGACGGCTACTTCTGTGTTGACATCCCGAGCGGCGCTTTCCTATGGCGCGGGGATGCCGAAATGAATGGAAAAACGAGCAGTCCGGGTGCCGTTTCCGGCGACTTCATCTACAAGACAATCTATACGGCAGGAGGCGTTGACCGCATCAACATCGTCCCGACGGCAATGGAGAAGATGAACAACTCCTGGTGGTTCGTGAAGGCGTTCGATGGACAGAAACGCATGGGCGGCGGTGGGGTCAGCGGATACGAGATGACTGGCGCCTGCGCGGCAAAGGGCGACTTCGCATACGCGGCATGCTCAAATGAAAAGCTCTACGCCTTCAACATGAGCGAAAAGAAGATCGCATGGACTGCCGACCTCGGCGAACCACTCGAATCCTCCGTGACCATGGCTGGCGATGTCCTCTACTGCGGCGGCATGAAAGGCGGGGTCTTCGCCGTGGACGAGAATGGCAAAATCCTTTCAAAAACGAAAGTCGGGGGTGCCGTCTCCTGCTCTCCATGGATCGACGACGGCATCCTGTATATCGTGGATCGACAGGAACATGTCCACGCCTTGAAATGAGCAGGGTAAGTCCGTGAAAATCGACCGGGAAATCATGTGCGATCTATACGAAAGCATCCGCACTCCGTTCAAGCATGGAATAGTATTGCGTGGCGACAGAGATGGCGAAATGCTGGACAGCCCGTCCGTCTTTCGTCATTGCGACACATGGTTCATGGTGTATATATCCTTCGACGGGGACGGATACGAGACGCACCTCGCGCAAAGCGACAACCTCTTCGATTGGATGCCTTTGGGTGTCATTCTTCCGCGAAGTCCAGGAGCATGGGACAACCGCCAATGCGCCGGCTACATCGCCCTCCAGGACAGCGACTGGAATGGAGAGTGGACACTTACGCAATACGATGGAAGATACTGGATGAGCTACCTCGGCGGGGCGCTTGGAGGCTACGAGACGGATCCCCTGTCTATCGGCATCGCCTGGACGGACGATCCGGGCCGCCCCGCACCATGGCAAAAGCTTAATCATCCCGTTCTGCGTCCGGATGATGCCGGCAGTCGGCCATGGGAGCGGAACACCCTCTTTAAAAGCAACATCATATACGCTGGAGCCATGATCTCCGGATATCCCTTCATCATGCACTACAATTCGAATGCCGAATCGCACGGCAAGGAATCCATCGGCATGGCGGGATCGTATGACATGCGTGTATGGACCAGACTTGGCGATACCCCTGCAATTGATCATGGCACAGGAATATCCGGCGATCCGCAGGTCGTCAAGATCGGAAATTATTGGGTAATGATGTATTTCGGCGCGTTTTGGGGCGGCAGCAAAGGCGGATTCAACACGTTTGCCGCATCCCGTGACCTGCGCCAATGGACAAGATGGGACGGCCCCCCGCTGGTCGCTCCGTCCGAACCGTGGGACAAGGAGCACGCGCACAAGCCCTGGGTGATTCGCCACGCCGGCACTACATATCATTTCTATTGTGCAGTCGGTGAAGGAGGCCGCTCCATAGCGCTGGCCACCTCCTAAGCTCAGATGGCATTTCCTCTCCTCTACAGCCCCCGCTGGAATCCGGGCGGTGCCTGCTCCAGGCCGCCTTCCGCACCGGGATTATCACTTCGCGATCACATCGTCCATTATCTTCATCTGTTCCTGCGTCGCGCGCGCGGCCATTTCGGCGGCGGTTCCTCCGAGCATGTAGCCGATAAGGGAGAAGTTCAGGCGCGATATCACGACTGAGCCGTCGGACTTCTGGTATACCGCAAACTGGCATGGGATCACGGACGCGAGTTTACGGGATTTCCCGTCATCCACTATCGTCTTCGCGATTTTCGCGTTGCACAGGGTGATTACGTTTATGGGCGTCCGGTCGGATGGTTGTGGAATGGAGCATGGGGACAGCCTCGCCAACCATGTCCCGGTCGCCGTGGCGTTCTTCGCGATCTTCTCGGCTGTCTCCTTAACCCCCAGCTTCGACTTGTATTCGATTAGGATGCAGCGTTTGACGACGAGCCCGCCGACAAGATACGTGATAGCCACGCCCCACAGCATTCCGCAGAGGAATATGCCGGCGTTTCTCCATAAAGGTCTTGCTTTCATTTTCTCATCTTTTTTTTGATTTATGGTGAAAAAAGTCTTTGCACTGGTAAGTTAAGGGGTTTTCAGATCAAAACAAATCGGGTTGGACTTTTATGCATAGAATAGAGATCAGTGTCTCGGAAAAATGGAAGGATCCCCTCGCCGAATCGGTGAAGTCCGGTGCGAGGAATTATTTCGGGATGGATTGCGGCGAGATCCGCGTCCGCAGAGTCTATACGATAGATGCCAGGATCTCGGCGGGCCAGGCCAGACGCGTCGCAAAGGAAATAGCGAATCCGGTCACGGAGGTCTGGCGCGTGGACGCCAACGACTGCCCGGATGCGAAATCAGCAATAAGAATCGGTCTGCGCCCGGGAGTGACGGACAATGTCGGCAAGACGGCCAAGGAAGCCGTCTCAGACATCGTTGGAAGGAAGCTTGGCGAGGACGAAAACGTGTTCAGCTCGCTCGAATACCTGTTTTTGTCGGCCGATCTTTCGAGGAGCCAGCTTGCGAAGATCGCGGAAGGCCTCCTGGCCAACCAGCTCATAGAGACCATATCGATATTCTCCGCCGCCGAACTCGAGAAGGACGGCATTCCGCCGAATCTGCCGAACGTCAATTTCTCAGGCTGCGGTGGCGTGAAGGAATACGATCTGGAGGTCTCCGACGGTGAACTCATGGAGATAAGCCGCAAGGGGCTGCTGGCCCTGTCCCTCGATGAGATGAAGACCATCAGGGATTATTTCAGACGGGCGAAGGGCAGGGAGAAATTCGGACTGTCGAAAAAGGCCACCGACGTGGAGCTGGAGGTCCTCGCCCAGACATGGTCCGAGCACTGCAAGCACAAGATATTCGACGCGGAGATAGACTACACCGACGACAAGGGGAAAAAGACCCGGATCGTGTCATGCTTCAAGTCATTCATAAGGAAGAGCACTGAAGACATATCCAAGAGGAGGAAATGGCTGGTTTCCGTCTTCCACGACAACGCAGGGGTGATATCGTTCAACGATGACTTCGACCTTGTCTACAAGGTGGAGACCCACAACAGTCCGTCCGCGCTGGATCCCTACGGCGGGGCGATCACTGGAATCGTCGGGGTGAACCGCGATCCGATGGGCACGGGACAGGGTGCCAAGCTTCTCTCGAACGTATGGGGATACTGCCTTGCCTCTCCGTTCACAGCCGCGAAGGAAGTCCCGGACGGGCTCCTGCATCCGAGAAGGCTCCGCGACGGAATTCACAAGGGCGTGATAGACGGTGGCAATCAAAGCGGCATTCCCTATTCCCTCGGCTGGGAGTATTTCGATCCTTCATACATAGGCAAGCCGCTTGTCTACTGCGGGACTCTCGGCTATCTGCCAAAGAGGATCGGAAAGGTGAAAGGCTTCGAGAAGAGCATCAAGCCCGGCGATCTGATCGTAATGGCGGGGGGCAGGATCGGAAAAGACGGCATACACGGGGCGACCTTCTCCAGCGAGGAGCTCCACAAGGACAGTCCTACCCAGGCGGTCCAGATTGGCGACCCGATAACCCAGAAGAAGCTCTCCGATTTCATACTTGAGGCGAGGGACGCGGGACTATACAGGTTCATAACGGACAATGGCGCCGGGGGGCTTTCCTCGAGCATAGGCGAGATGGCCGAGCACTCCGGCGGATGCGAGATGGACATATCGAAGGCGCCTCTGAAATACCACGGGCTCGCGCCCTGGGAGATTCTTCTCTCGGAGGCGCAGGAGAGGATGAGCTTCGCCGTCCCGAAGAGGGACATCGCCAAGTTCATGGAACTGGCCCAGGAACGCGATGTCGAGGCGACCGTCCTGGGAAAATTCACGGACAGCGGAAAATTCCAGATCACTTTCGGGAAAAGGACAGTCGCCTGCATCGACCTTGAATTCATGCATGAGGGGCTTCCGCGGATGAAACTGAAGGCGAAATGGGATCCTCCCGCCTTTCCGGCCCCCAGAATTTCGGACAAGTCCCTGAAAAGGGATTTCGCGGCCGTGCTCTCGAGGCTCAACGTCTGCTCCAACGAATACAAGGCAAGGCAATACGACCACGAGGTCAAGGGCGTCAGTGTTCTCAAGCCCTTCATCGGAAGGAATCGCGACATAGCCTCCGACGCATCAATAGTGACACTGAAAGCCATGGCCAAAGAGGGAGTCGCCCTCTCGTCCGCAATTCTCCCAAGATACAGCCTGCTGGACTGCTACCACATGACCGCCTCCGCCATTGATTTGGCGGTCCGAAGGATAATCGCCGTCGGCGGAAAGCTCGACCACATCGCCGGGCTGGACAATTTCTGCTGGCCGGATCCGGTCCGCAGCGAAAGAACTCCGGATGGCGAATACAAGCTCGCTCAACTGGTCCGGGCCAACCAGGCGCTCTACGATTACACGAAGGCCTTCGGGGTCCCGTGCATATCCGGAAAGGACAGCATGAAGAACGACAGCACGCGCGGAGGACGCAAGATCTCGATATTGCCGACATTGCTTTTCAGCGCGGTATCGAAAATCGACGACATTTCGAAGGCGATTTCCCCGGATGCGAAATTCGCAGGAGACCTGCTCTGCGTGATCGGGACGACTGGCCCCGAGCTCGGGGCGAGCGAGTATCTGGCGATGAAGGGACAAGTCGGCGACAGGGTTCCGCAAGTGGATGCCAAATCGGCGGTCAGGACGTATGAAAAGGTGTCGAAGCTCACCGCCGCCGGACTGCTTAATTCGCTGCACACCCCGGCTCTTGGCGGACTTGCCGTTGCTTTTGCGAAAATCGCAATGGCCGGCAGGCTCGGACTTCATGTGGATCTCGACAAGATCCCATCCCGTGGATTGAAATCCGCGACGGAGCTTCTATTCTCGGAGTCGAACAGCCGATTCATAGCCACCTTCTCCAGGCGCAATGCGGAACGGATCGGGAAAATCCTGGACGGGATTCCGTTCGCCATAGCCGGAGAGGTCGTTGACAATCCGAAAATCGAAATGGCAAGTTCGAATTTCAAGGGAGCAAACTTCTCCGTCCGCCTGGACGAGCTGATCAGCAAATACAAGAGCCCTCTGGACGGCGTGTGAAAATCTCCGACAGCAAAACCTCGGCTTCGCGTCTCCCCCCCTGGATCCGCATTCGAATCTCGAACACGGGGGAAAGGGAAAAAGTCGCGGGCATCCTGCGGGAGAAGGGATTGAACACCGTCTGCGCGAGCGCGAAATGTCCCAATCTGGGCGAGTGCTGGTGCCACGGGACGGCGACCTTCATGATACTTGGCGACTTCTGCACGAGAGACTGCAGGTTCTGCGCAATCGGACATTCCTCCACCCCCCCTCCCCCCGATTCCGCAGAGCCAGCGAAAATCGCCGAGGCGGTGGCCGGGATAGGGTTGAAGCATGCGGTTGTGACCAGCGTTACCAGGGATGATCTTCCCGACGGCGGAGCGGCCGCCTTCGCCGAGACGACAAGGCGGATAAGGCGTCTTTCTCCGGCGACAAGGATAGAGCTTCTCATCCCTGACTTCGGGGGAAGTCTGGACTGTTTGAAGACCGTGATTGACGCAGAACCCGACATATTGAACCACAATCTGGAGACGGTGAGGCGGCTTACGCCCTTGATAAGGAGCGGGGCCGACTACGACCGCTCTCTGGGCGTTCTCGCCGGGGCGTTCCGAATTTCCGGCGGGCGTCTGGTGGTCAAGTCCGGAATCATGCTGGGGCTTGGCGAGCAGGAGGACGAGATAGCCCGGACCATCCGGGAGATCCGGGAGACAGGAGCCTCGATGCTGACGATAGGCCAGTATCTGCGGCCAGGGGCCGGAAACGTAGACGTGGCGAGATTCGCGCATCCAAATGAATTCGAGGACTGGAAAAAACTCGCGCTGGAGCTAGGTTTCAGGAGTGTTTGGAGCGGCCCCCTCGTGAGAAGCTCGTATATGGCGGAGGAGCAGACGTGCATGTAACCGTGATAATTCTTCTTCTGGCAGTGGTCGGCATGGGCGTGGGTCTCATCTTCATCCACGCCAGGAAGATAATCGCCGAGAGGAAGCTCTACGAGAAGGACAAGGCGATAAAGCGCGAGCGCAAGGGCACTGCCGCCATCCTCGAGCTCTCCGAAAAGTCCCTTGACGCAGACATCAGCGACGCCGTGTTCCTATCGCATTTCGCGGAATACGCGCAGAGATCCCTAGGAGGGACTGGAGCGGCGGTCTTCACTGTCAAGGACAAGGACGAGTTTGCGGGCTGCTCGGTCTCCGGCACCTTCCCGCCGCTCAAGGACATCCCGCAGCAGGTGGAGCAGCAGCTTCTGGCCCATCCGAAATACCACAGCAAGTTCCTATGCGACATCAAGATCCCGTTCAATGTCCGGCAAATAGAGGGCCTATGCGGGGACCGCGGCTACTTCTACTCGAAGGATGTCATCCAGGATCTTCTTCCCAAATCCTTCTTCAAGCTCGCGAAGAGGACCGTGATCGCGCCAATATACAGCAACTCGGCGATGATAGCGGCCATCATGGTCGTATCGGGGGACGACTTCGACACTCACGCGATCGACGAACACGATGCCGAATATCTGGCGCGTCTATGCGAGATAGCCGCGATGAGCCTGAACGGGATAAGGATATTCCGCGAGAAGCGCGAGTTTGAACAGAATCTCCAGCAGGCGAAGGAGGAGGGAATGCTCCAAGTCTCGGCCGGAATCATACACAACATCGGCAATGCGATCACAGTCGCGAAACTGAACGTGGTGGAGATGAAAGACAAGAACCAGCCTCTCTCGGCGGACAGCCCCGAGTCGCTGATCACGAACGAACTTCTGCCGGAGCTCAGAAAGCACGTATCGTCCGGAGACGCGGGCGAATTCCTCTCGAAGGATCCCGCAGGCTCGCAGTTCATCGAGATAATCGCCGAACTCGTCTCCCACATCTCCAAGCGCAGCGAGGACAATGCGAAGCTGGCCAAGTCCCTCTCGAACAAGCTGAACCACATCAGCGAGATAATCGAGCTGCAGCAGAGGTTCATAGGCGAACTGGGGACCGAGAACCTGACCACGCTGGCCCCAGTGATCGAGTCGGCGATAAAGATATTCGAGGAGACCTTCAGCAAGAAGGCAGTCTTCATGGAGACGGAAATCATGCCGAAGTCGCCGGAGATACTCATAGACTCCTCCATGATGACGCAAGTCTACATCAACCTCGTGAAGAACGCGGTCGAGGCGATGGAGGCGGAGAACGCCCTCAAGGAGAAGCGGATAAGGATCACCCTGCGGCAGGAGGAGATCGAAGGCAGGTCTTTCGTCATATCCGAAGTCATAGACAATGGCCCAGGCATAGACCCTGAAAACCTGCCGAAGATGTTCAAGTTCGGCTTCTCCACGAAGGAGAAGTCCAGACATTCCAGAGGCTACGGCCTGCATTCATGCATGGAGACCGTCAGGAAATATGGCGGCGCCATAGAAGTGAAGAGCACGCCAGGGCAGGGAACCACCTTCACGATAAAAATCCCGGCGGCCGGCAGCGGCCAGAAATCTTGAACCAATCGCCCACCCACCGTTCCTGACAAGTTCCCTGCTGATCGTTGACACGTGAACTCCGACGGCC
>CAZGJP010000066.1:0-11218 GCA_964526605.1 uncultured Lentisphaera sp. | reverse complement strand
GAGATGTCCTTGCAGGTCCATCATTTCACCCCGAGCTTTCCGAGAAGCTCCTTCTTCGCCATGCACACGCGGCACGAGTCGGAATCGCAGAGAAGCACGCCCATTCCCCTCTCACTTATCAGCTTCGACGTCGTTTCTATCACATCAAGTCCTTTCACCTTGAAGCTTTCCGCCTGGGCCACCTTGCCTTTCCTCAAAAGCCCCAGCCTGTCCAGTTCGTCCTGGACGACCATGAAGTTGCGGCTGCAGCCCGGATTCTCGACGGGAAGGCAGACGAAGCTCTCGGAGTCGGACACGACCAGCCGTATGGGCTTGTCGTATGCCTGATAGGCTATGCCCAGATATGGCGCCTTCGCGACGGATTCGGCGACATGGATGATCGACGACGTCGTCATGTTGCAGCCCACGTGCAGTATCCAGCCGCCCATCTTGGCGAGTTCATGGAAGGGAGTGTCGACGCCAAGCGGCGTCTTGCCCCGATGGGAAGCGGCCAGGCGCTCCGCATGACGGCCTATGGCTGCCACGCTGTGGGTGTGGTTGACTGACCTGACGACCCCGGGATACGTCCTGAAAGTCTCCGGGACAAGCCCGAGCCGGCAAGCTGTGCTACGCAGGTCCACCACATCGTCCGGACCGTTGAAGCACGGCATGAGCACGGTTCCTTTCGAGACGCCGCCCACGGCCTCCATCAGCGCCTCTATGAACGCGACGGGCCCCCCCTCGACCCGCCCGAGGGACTTCATCGAGGAATGCACTGCTATGATGTCTCCATCGGCCAGACCCAGGTTGCGGCGGAGGTCGGAGACAAGCGCCTCCTTCGTGGTCGAAATCGCTTCGGCAATCATTTTGTTCTCCAATCCTAGATTGTAAACTGTAATGGAAAGTGCCTAGACAGCAGCGTCCAGGCCGGAGCCAGCGCATGCGCCATCCTATATTGGACGATACTATCATATGAAACCTTGAAAAGTCAAGCCGCCAGACGTTGTTTTTGCGGTCTAAATGTGAAAATCATTTTCCGGTCGCAGAACTTGGTTTTGAAAATCCGCAAGAGGAGCTATGTTTAGGCATGATAGGCGCGGAAGAAATTTCAAGGATATCGGACGACTCCCCGGAGCTGCTTGCGGAACTGGACTCCCGCGGCTTTCTGCTGTCGCCCGGCGAGACAGCATCGGAGTTCAAGGAGCGGATAGCGAAGATTGCCGACAGTGTTGGCTCCATCGAGCGGGCGCTGGAAGGGGGGCGTGAATTCGACCTTGACGGCATCTGCAGGCTGAATGGCGCTGACAGGATAACGCCTGAGATAATGTCCGAGGCGTCGCAAGCCACCCGCGACGAATACGGTTTCGAGCTGGACTGGGCGCCGGGCTTCTTCATGTCGCGAAGCCTCGGTCCTCTCTGGGGCGGATGCGCCATACTCATTCCCGAGGCATGCACCACGGTCTTCCTCGTCCGCTCTGTGTTCAGAAAAAAGCGCAGATGGCTTTTCTACCGGAGGGACGAGCTGCTTGCGCACGAGCTCTGCCACAGTGCGAGAATGCCGGTTGGCGACAGGATATACGACGAGAATTTCGCCTACAGGATATCGCCCAGCGTCCTCAGGAGGAAGTTTGGCGGCTGTTTCAGGCACGAGGCCGATGCGGTTCTCTTCATAGCCCCGGTCTTCCTGCTGCTCGCTGTCCAGCTCGCGGTCACCTTCACCAGCCTCAGGCTGCCCATATTTCCGTTTTGGATACTGGCCTTGGCCTACCCCTGCTTCCTGCTCGCCAGGAACCACATGGCGGCGAGGACATTGTCCAGGGCCGCATCGAATCTGGAGGCATGCGGAGCCTCGAAGCCATACGCCGTCCTGTTCAGGTGCACGGCGGAGGAGATCGCGAAAATCGCAAATCTTGGAGGCTCCTGCGATAAAATCCACCAGTGGATGCGGGGGGCGGCCGGTTCCGAAGCGCGCTGGAGAACCATTCTCCTCAGATTTGTCCCGGGACAGCCGCCCATGGAAGGGCAGGATAAAACCGATTAGAGGATGATATCATGAAGACCGCCTGCAGAGACGAGATCACGGCCTTTCTCGACGGCCTGCTCTCGATAGACGCGCTTCCCTCTGACAGTTCGAACAACGGGCTTCAGGTCGAAGGGAAGGACAAGGTTGGGAGGATATTCTTCGGGGTTGACGCCTGCATGGAGCTCTTCAGGCGGGCCGCGGATGCGGGAGCCGACTTCGTGTTCGTCCACCACGGCATGAGCTGGGGGGACGATCTGAAGAGGATAACAGGTCTCAACGCCAGGAGGCTCTCGCGGTTGTCCAAGAAGGACATCTCCCTCTACGCGGCGCATCTGCCGCTGGACTGCCATCCCGTCCTGAGCCACAATGCGATAATCGCGAAGGGGCTTGGCCTCCGCCTCCAGCGGCCGTTCGCGAAATTCGCAGGCGCCCGGATAGGCGTGAGGGGCGAGTTCAGGAGGGAAATCGGTCCCCGGCGCCTGGCCGAAATGCTCGACAATCTCCTTGGCGGAAAATCGCTCGTCTTCGGAAATGAGATCCGTGGAATCCGCAAGGTGGCGATAATCGCCGGAAGCGCCGGCGCGAACTCCATCGCCGAGGCGGCAAGGCAGGGGTTGGACTGCTTCATAACAGGCGAGATCAACCACAGCGCATTCCACGTCGTGAAGGAAACAGGAATCACAGTTGTCGCATCGGGACACTATGCGACGGAAAAACCCGGAGTTCTGGCCGTCATGGGGAGAATGTCCCGCAGATTTGGCGTCAAATGCGTCTTCGAGGACATCCCGACGGGGCTGTAGAGCCAATTGCAAGAGGTTCGGACAGGCTTGTCGTTGTCTTGACGGTTCAGCGTTTGGAGATCGCCTCGGCGAGTCTGCGCTTTCGTTCCTCCTGCATGATGGGCTCGTGGAGGAGATCGAAGTTCCCCTCCATCACCTCTTCGATCTTGAAGACGCTGAGGTTGAACCTGTGGTCCGTGATGCGGCTTTGCGGGAAATTATATGTCCTTATCTTCTCGCTTCGCTCGCCAGTGCCTATCTGGGAGCGCTTGGCCTCGCTCATCCTGGCCTGCTCCTCCTCCTGCTTCATGCTGAGGAGACGTGAGCGCAGAATGCGGACCGCGGTCTCCTTGTTCCTATGCTGGGACTTCTCTATCTGGCATGCGACGCTGACACCGGTGGGGATGTGCGTTGCGCGGACCGCGGAGTCGGTCGTGTTCACGCTCTGCCCGCCAGGTCCGGAGGAACGGAAGACGTCGAACTTGAGGTCGGATGGCTTCAACTCTATGTCCACTTCCTCGGCCTCGGGCATGACGGCGACGGTTATGGTGGAGGTGTGTATCCTTCCGCTCGTCTCGGTCTCCGGCACCCGCTGGACCCTGTGGACTCCGCTTTCGAACTTCATGCGCGAGAACACGTTGTCGCCGGATATCGAGAATATGGCCTCCTTTATTCCGCCCTTGGCGCCCGAGCTCAGGTCCAGTGTCTCGAGCTTCCAGCCCTTGCGTTCGGAGTAGTTCCTGAAGGCCCTGAAGATTTCCGAGGCAAAGAGACCGGCCTCGTCGCCTCCGGCGGCGGGCCTGATCTCGACGATGACGTCCTTCGAGTCCTTCTCGTCCTGGGGGAGCAGCGCAAGCATGATCTGATCCCTGAGGGCGGGGATTTCGGCCTCGGCGGCCTCGATCTCCTTCTGGGCCATCGTCTTGATCTCAGGGTCGTCCTCCTCCAGCAGTCCGCGGTTCTCGGAAAGGGTCCTGATGGCGAGCTTGAGACGGGAATCGAGTCTGAGAATCGCCTCGATGCGCTGGGATTCCCGGGAGAGCTTCTTTATCTCGGCGGGACGCGAGTAGATGTCGGGGGCGGAAAGCTGCGACTTCAAGCCCTCGAGCCTGGAGGCGAGGACGGAGACGTGCGACGCGATGTCTTCATCTTTCATCGGAGGAGACTGGATTTATCTCCCAAAAGAGGGAGAAGCGGGTCCTAGGGTCATTCCACGGCTTTCTTCTGGTAGCGCTTGCGGAATCTCTCGACTCTGCCTGCGGTGTCGACGAACTTCTGCTTTCCAGTGAAGAATGGGTGGCACTTGGCGCATATTGCCACCTTGACCTCCTTCTTCGTGGATCTTGTGTTCCAGACCTCGCCGCAGGCGCATGTTATCTTTGCATCTCCATATGCCGGGTGTACTTTCTTCTTCATCGGATTCTGGCTCCCGTCCTCTTGTTTTTATTTTTTCGGGCTGTAATCTAACCCCGAAATCCGAATTATCAAAGGCCACGGTCCTAAAATGACGAAAAAAACGGGCAAGACGGTCCGGCGCCCCCTCTGGGCGCCGTGGAGAATCGAATACATAGTGTCGCCAAAGGACGGCCAATGCTTCCTATGCGGCAGGAAAAGCCCGGGCGGAAAGGACGAGGACATGATAATCCACAGGGGGGACAAGGCATTTGTGATCCTCAACATGTTCCCCTACAACTCCGGGCATCTCATGGTCGCTCCCTACCGCCATGTCGCGACATACTCCCTGCTCGACCCTGACGAGAGGAACGACATATCGGAACTTCTCGCCGCCGCGGAGAGAACCCTGAGAAAGGCGATGCGCCCGGAAGGATTCAACATAGGATTCAACATAGGAAAGGCCGCCGGCGCAGGAATCGAAGAGCACATCCACCTGCACATCGTCCCAAGATGGCTGGGCGACAACAACTTCATGCCAGTGCTCGGAAGCGGAAGAGTCGTCCCGCAGGCCATCTCCGCCACAGCAGCCCTGCTGAGAAAACACTGGACCCCATAAGGACACCGCCACGGAAAAATCCGCGGCCAACCACGAAATTTCCACAGTCCGGGCACGGCCAACCACCTGATCCACCCTCGGCAAACTCCAGCCCCACACAAGGATTTTCTAGATTTTTTCCATTTCAAGCTTGACAATCAGCTTGGAGATGGCATATAAATGAAAGAATTAATACAATACATATTTCTATGTTACAATATTAGAACAGTCTTGAAAGAAGTGGAGGACTAGCCATGGTGACGTGGAGAGACAGGTTCAACGCGGTGATGTTTGTAGCGATAGTGGTTCTGATTTTCTGCTGCGCCATGTCGGCTGAGAACTGGCCCGGCTTCGAAGGCCTATACCATCAGAACAGCTCTGCGAAGGATTTGAATGTCGGGAGCGGTTGCTCCGTGAAATGGGACAGCCGGCTTGTTCCCGGCTGGGATGTTGGCACCAACAGCACGTCTGGCGGGACCGTATTTGCCGGCACGTTCAATCCGAACAATGGAGTCTTTCATTCGCGCAATCTGGCCAGCTACTACGGCTACATCGGGCTTGTCGGGACGACCTACGACAGATACACCGTGGGGACTGGCAAACACTGCCATGCGGTTTTTCTCGACACGAAGACCGGGCAGGTGAAGACTTGCATATCGACGAACCAGTGGTGGGGGACGAAGTGGGCTGGCGCTGATGCTCTGGAGACGGGGACAGGCGAGCAGGTGGTCGCATGGGATCCGGACACGGGGGTCTTTCACTTGATGGCTGGCGGCGACCAGTGCTCGCACCGCTCCTACAAGCCGCTGGCGAACATGGCGAGCTATGTTTTCCCAACTCCTGTGACAGGGGTGAATGCGTGGGAACACATGGTTGCATATCCCGGTTTCGTCTCGAGCCGCGGCACGTGTTTGTGTGGAGATCCCGATGCCACTCAGCCCGAGACGCGCGACAAGGCTGACGCCGTAAGCGGCAACCCGCCCTTGAGCTACGACGAGTGGGATGCTGGGACTGTTGGCACGGCGAGCTATCCCGCCAACCGTTCAAGCTACATGGAAGTCCAGCCGGGATCCGATTATCTGACTACGTCCAACGCCAGCGGCCATGAGTATGCCGACGGCATTCAGATTGCCAACAAGTACACCGGGGTCTGTGCGCATCGGGTTGACCAGTCGAACCTGGTTTATGACCTAATGGCATCTCCGATCAGCGCCGGTGGCACCCCGATGTTCAAACGCTATGGGGCGACCATACACCAAGGCAACCGCATCTACATGATGGGACCCTGGGAAAACGATGCCGCCAGCACCACAACGATGAGCTACAAGGGACTGCGTCTCGCCTGCATAGCCTATGGCAACCAGGACCTCCAGGATAACGACGGCTACACAGGCGAGGGAGCCAGCGAGACCGCCGTTCCCACAAGTCTTGTCTTCGACTTCAAGGCCAACTCCACCAGCGGCTCATACTCGTGGCTGCAGTCGGACAGCATCTACCTCAATCTACCCTGGCTGGTCGAGGGCGATGGCGTCTGGGCGGTATGGCGTCCGGCAAAGGACAGCAACTTCCAGCTGGTCCGGGCGACCAGTTCGGCATCCAACACCTACGATTTGTCCATTGGCTCCGAAATGCCGATAAACAACGGGGGAGCCGGCGGGTATGTTCTGACCTACAACCAGGATTTCGCCTACAGTTCCAGCGCCAACTGCCTCGCCCTCTACACCAGGGCGGCCGACACCACGACACCTGTCAACGACCATTTCTGCCTGACCGTATTCGACTGCGCCACCAACGCCGAGCGCTGGACCTACGACCTCGCCACGCATTTCACCATTCCCAAGGACACCTACCGCGGCTTCATAGACTTCTCCCGCATGACCGTGGCCGGGGACTACGCGGTCGTATCCTGGGTTGACAACTCCGGCACCTACGCCACCCTCAAGGCCGTTTCGATTGACATCTCCTCCAACTCCGCGCCGTCTTCCGCCCCGGCCGTGTTCTCATACACCATGGACGGCTCCTCGACGGCCGCAGTCCTCACCGCCGCCTACGGCAAGACCCGCATCCGGGACCTGGTTCCTCTCGACGGCGTGGTCTACGCCCTGGTGCATGAGACGAACGAGGCCGACGGTGGCGCCGGCGTCCGAAACAACTACGTGGCCGCCCAGAGAATCATAGCCATCGCTCCGTCGAACCACAGCGCGATGACCTTCGATTGGAGTATCTCCCCCAGCACCGGCGCCGGAAAAGTCGTGGCTCTTGGCGACGCTTCCGCCTGCTCCACCACCGATCCCGGCGGCATCACCGCATACGAATGGGACTTCGACTACGACCATATCACGTTCAACGCCGAGGCAAGCGGCTCCATGGTCAACCACAGCTTCTCCGCAGTGGGCTCCCATGTCGTCGCCCTGCGCCTGACGGACGCCACGCACAGCGAAATCATGGTCGAGACAGTCTCCGTGACGGCATCCAGCGTGGGGGCTTTGACCTACGAGAACGGTTCCGGCATCGAAGACAGCTTTGCCCAGAAGAGCAGTTCCACCTGGCGCCCGGCGACCAGTGTGGAATTCCAGATACACGGGGCTAATCTTGCGAACGAAAGCTGCGCAATACTCAAGTTCGACACCAGCTCGATTCCGGCATCTTCGACCGTTGACAGTGCGACGTTGCAGATATACACGTTCAACAGGGCCGGATCCGGGACATTCTCCATCGGCACATTCCCAAACGACGCCCTCACCGTCTCCGGCGCATGCTGGGACTACCGGAACATCTCGAACAATCCGTGGAGCGCGACGACTCCGATAGCTTCCGCAAGCTCCTTCGGGACGGCGGCGCAACCGGGCTCCGTCGGATGGGTCAGCTTCGACATAAAGAGCGCGGTCCAGGCATGGGTGAACGGAACAGCCACCAACAACGGGCTCGGCATATGGGCAAGCTCGACGGTGGACGACCGCTTCCATTCCGTCAACAACACGACCGATGCGGCACTGTCCCCAAAGGTCGCCATCAACTACTCCGGAGCCGCCCCTGCCGAGGCAATCCACGCGGTACATCCCGGTTCGACGGCCTCTGAAAGCCATTCGTCGGCCTCCAACATAAATATTCTCTGGGGAAGCGAAGGCCCCATAAACAATGTGGACATATACTATTCGACTGCAGCATCCACCGGCCCCTGGACTTCGATAGCCTCCAACGAGGCTAACGACGGAACATACTCATGGAACGCCGCAGCCCTGGCCGGCAGCGCGACAGTCTGGGTGCGCGTGACCAAGGCGGGCGACGCTTCGAAAAACGCCGTATCTGCGAACTCCTTCGCCATCACCGGGGCGCTCCTCTCCCCGCCGACCCTTGTCGCCGACAGCACCCAGAACGACGTTGACCACAGCATCGTCATAACTTTCACCGACAATCCCGCTTGGCGATCCGCCGTGACCTCGGTGAAATGGGGCTCGACCACCCTCGCGGGCGGACAATACGCTCTCGCAGCCGGAACGATCACCATCAACCAGGGCGTGATACAGACAGCCGCAACCCAGACCGTCACGGTCGGCGCGGCGGACTACTCCGATGCCACAGTTTCGCAGACTGTCACATTCGGCGCCGCGACAGGATTGCTGATACAAACCCAGCCAAGCACCCCGGCAATCAATGGCGGGATTCTTGGAACCCAGCCGACGGTCCGAATCGTGGACCAATATGACAACACCGTGACTTCCGCGACGACAACCGTGAGCGCCGCAAAATCAGATGCCAACGACTGGACGCTCGGTGGCACCAGCTCCGTCGCCGCAGTCGGAGGCGTAGCCTCCTTCTCCGGTCTCACCGCCAGCAACAATACGACAAGCGACATTGCCACGGCCCGACTGCAATTCTCCGGCGGCGGCTTCCCTGGCGAGAGCTCCTCCACCTTTGGCGTTCCGGCGGCGGCGCAGATAATTGTTCAAACCCAGCCAGTCGGTCCGGCGACGAGCGGCGGAACACTCGCCACCCAACCAGTGGTCAGAATCGCCAATCTGGCCGGCAGCACCGTGACAGCCAGTTCGGCAAACGTGACCGTGGCAAAACACGACGCCGGATTTTGGTCGCTTGGCGGAACAGCCACCGTGGCCGCCAGCTCCGGCGTAGCCACCTTCACCAACCTCACCGCCACGAACAACGACGGCATGAGCTCCGATCCAATAACAACGGCCCAACTTCACTTCACCAGCGGAATCCTCCCGGTCGTCAACTCGAACATTTTCACAGTCCCCCCCAACGCCTATTCAATCTCTGGCACAGTCACGATCACCGGCGACTCGACGGTGGAGAACGGAGTGACCATCCGCTTGAAGAACGGGGCCAACGTCGTGGACAGCCAGGTATTGGACGCCACCGCAAACTACAGCCTGCTCGCCCCAAACGGAACTTATTCCTATGAGCTTCTCGGAACGGGCTATACCTACGATTTCAGCACCCCAAACCCGAATTCGGTGACGGTCTCCAGCGGCAATGTCGTCCAAAACGTCGCCGCCACCGCCACAACCGACAACGCCGCATGGACCTGGGACGGGAACGCCTGGGCCGACTACAGCTCCTTCATGAGCCCGATCACCCCGGCGGTCAAGGCCAACTACCGCGCAATCCTCGCAGTCGGCCAGGGCCTCGGCCGCGTCTCCGGACGCATGGGACAGATAGGCGACTCCATCACCAATTCACAGGCCTACATGTCCAACATCCTGGGCGGCGGACTGACAAACAACGAGACCGGACACAACTACAGCCCCATCCTCGGCTGGCTCTCCCCTGCCGTCAGCGAAAATGGACACAACTATCCGGCTTCGCCCAACTGGAACTGCTGGTATCGCAACGCATTCGCGGACTATGCCGGCTCGATAGACGACTGGCACAAGGGCTCCGACTGGTCCTGCGTCAGCGGCTGGACCATCTCCAACTCCACCAGCGCCGGACACCCGGCAAATGTCGTGACCGACATGAACATGTCGTGGGCCCTCATAATGTATGGCAACAACGACATGGACAGTTGGAATGCCGCCGATCCCAGTGCCAACGCAGCCGCTTGGAAGACCCAATACAAGGCGTTCATCCAGGGCTTCATAGACCGTGGCGTCATCCCGGTCCTCAGCACCATAGGTCCGGAGCAGGACGGATTCGGCGTGGACGACTCCAACATCCCCAACACGGTGATCAAGGAGATCGCCGCCGAGATGAATCTGGCCTACGTGGACTTCTACGCGATGATACTGCACTACCAGCCGGGCGACGCCTGGAACGGGCTCCTGCATGGAGAGGATAGGCTGATCAGGAACGAGACCACAATGGCCGTCCATCCCAGCGCCACCCCCAGCGCGAGCGATTTCTCCCAGGCCCATCTCACATGGAACAACGGCTACGGCGCCCGCACCAAGCTGACCCTCGACATGGCCGAGAAGCTCAAGGCTATCGTCTTCGACGACGGAGAACCGGAATCCGGAGAACTTGCCGTAACAACATCAAGCCTTCCCGACGGAACAACGGGAATCGCCTACTCGACCACCCTCAACGCCTCAAATGGCTCGACCCCGTACGCATGGAGCCAGATCGGCGACAACCTCCCGGCAGGAATAACGCTCTCATCCGCAGGCGAGATAAGCGGAACCCCGACCGAATCCGGAACCTTCAACATCACCGTCAGAGTGACCGATGCCTCAGACGATACGGCCGACAAGGCGCTTTCCCTCACCATCAGCAATGTCCAAAACATCGCTCTCGATCCGGTCAAGGACAGCTATGTCGACGGCGGAAATGCGGCGACCAACTACGGGACAAGCACGCTCATGGACTCGCAGGGCAACAACAGCAACACGCCCGCAATGGCGGCCCTCATGCAGTTCGACCTTTCCTCAATACCTGCCGGCTCTACAATACAGTCCGCCACGCTGCGGCTATACTGCAACAACGAGACCTCGAACAGCGGCGGCCAAGTCACGGTCCAGGGAATAAACGACAGCTGGACGGAAGCCGGGGTCACATTCAACACCACCGACGGGACTGCGCAGTGGAAGGGCGCGGGGACCATAGTCCAGAACAGTTCTCTCGACGGCTTCGCTTCCGCCACGGCAATGATCATCAATCATCCATCAATCCATGGCGACTACGTGGCAGGAGAGTTCCCCGGAGATGATTGGGCCACAGTATCCCATCTCGTCGAGTTCGACGTGAAGACTCTCGTCTCAGCATGGGTCGAGGGAAGCAGGACCAACAACGGATTGGCGGTGTGCACCAACGGAATGATCCCTCCATCCGACTACTACGGATATTTCAATCTCAAATGGATGAGCAGGGAGAACACGACAAAACCGCAACTCGAGATAGTCTATGAGGCTCCGTCCACCCTTTCTCCGCCATCTCTGGCCGCCGACACGACCGCGAACAACGTTGACAACGCGATCGTCATCACCTTCA
>CAZGJP010000065.1:0-11220 GCA_964526605.1 uncultured Lentisphaera sp. | reverse complement strand
AATCCTTTGTTTTCAAGCAGAAATTTGACCTCAATTGCGGCGGAATCGCAATAAGTTATAAATGCCGTCATTCCCTGCCGCAATCCTGCATCCAGTAATTTCTGAACAGAATGGACGCACTCGCGACTTTCCGGCATCGGGAGCATGCGGCGTTCACAGCAAAAATCAAAATATGCCTCCGTCCGTTGAATGACGCTGTAATGATGATCGTGTAATTCAAACGGAATCAGTTCCTGCGAACGGAATGTATTAATATACCCAATCCGTCGGTGTCCCAGTTCATACAGATGTTCAAGAGCAAGACACATGTTGCCATAATCATCGGTCATTATTGCCGTTCCGTTGCTACCTGCCACCCCGTTGAGCGAAACATACGGGATCCCACTCTCATTCAAATCCGCAATCAACTCCTTGCTTCTCACGTCAACCACTACCACGCCAGCCACCTTCCAGGGTGGGAGCTTATAGACCTTATCATCTTCTAGCGTATGCATAATAAAATGCACGCTATATCCGCTGTTGAGCAGCGTTTCGCGCAATATATCCACCCCTTTAGCAATATTTGAATTGCCAGCAACACTCAGAATATTTGGTATCAGAACTGATATTTGTTTGTTTTTTTTCTTCCGCATGGACTGAAACAGTGGGTTTGGGGAATACCTTAGTGCATTTACCCGTGCCAAGATCTTTTCCCGAACATCCGCAGATACAGAAAAATTCTTATTTCCGCTTATGACACGGCTTACCGTCGACGCAGAAACTCCCAGATCCGCTGCAATACTCTTCAAATTCATTTTAGTCATCCGTTTTGTTTGGGCAAACGGTTTGCCTAAAAGCTTACTGTAACCTTATTGTCGCAAAAAAGCAATAGGTTTTTAATTTTTTTTTTAAAAAAGTTCATTCCGGGGTTATGCCTCAGTCTATCCGATCATAGGGTTCGGTGGCGGTAGATGCCATGTCATGCAGCGGATTTTTCGGACGACGTTTCCGGTGGAAACCCCATCAGCGACGTGATGTTGGCCGCAGGATCTCTGCACGGGAGGTTGAGTGCTTTGCGCAGAATTGCCTTCGGGAATACCGGAGGGTGCTCCCTTAAGATGTTCTAGAACACTGGTATGCCGTAGGACGCTTCTTGGCGACTCCAGGGCGCTTAGCCCTAATCCGGTCGTATCCGGAGGGCCGCCCTAGTCTGAGGCCTTTTCCGTTGGCGAGCTTCCGCTTGACACGTTCCACCAACTTCGCGGGCACGTACTTCGAGTACTGCTGTCCTGGTGGTACGTCTGCCATACAGGATGTTTCTCGTCAGACCTGCAGTTTTCACACCCCCTTTCTGAAGCATCTCTGTAGTGGAAACACTGAACCACAGGACGGGACGCAGACAGGACAAACGGCTACAGTCACCGCCCCTATGACCAAAAAGACTGAAGTATTACCGCAGAAAACCAATCATATCGAGAAAAAATCGAAGTCCATATTGATTTTTCCGTTTCCCCGGCAATCTTTCAGCAAATATCGAAGAAGAAAAGCAATGCCGATGGAAAAACTGCAAATCATCGAAACTTCATCACTAGATGAATTACATAGACATGGCATCCATAAAGTATCCGTCGCCATTGGAGTCTTTGACGGACTTCATCTAGGACACCGTCATTTGCTCGGAGAGCTTGCGTCAGAATGCCGTCGCAACGGTTCTTCCCCAATTGCCGTCACATTCTTCCCGCATCCACGTTCTCTGCTGAATTCCGGGCAGGTGATAGGCCTGCTTCTGCCGCATCGCAGGAAGGTCGAGCTTCTACATCAGGCTGGCATGAAGGCAGTGGTCACCATAGCCTTCACCGAGGAGTTTGCGGAGCTTTCGCCGGAACGCTTTCTGGATGACTTTCTATCTCCTGAAAAGATCAGGCTTCTGGCTGTTTTTGTTGGATCTGGCTGGCGTTTCGGACATGGAGGAAAGGGGAGCACTGCCACGCTTGCGAAATTCGCAAATGGGAGGGGATTTTTATTCCGCAAAGTCGAAGAGTTGAAGTTGTCGGATGCGAAGATAAGCAGTTCCGCCATAAGGCGCGCAGTCGCGAATGGCGATCTGGAGGCCGCCAGCCGGATGCTTGGAAGGCCATATGGCATCTACGGAAAAGTTGGCAGAGGACTGTCCTTCGCCACGAAAGGCCTGGGATTCCCAACTGCAAATCTGGACGTTGGCGAAGGAATAATCCCGCCGGAGGGGGTCTACTCCGGGTCGGCAATCGTAGCCGGAGTGGAACATCCCGCCGCGATTTCAATAGGCACCGCGCAGTCCGTCCGGCTTGGCAAGGAGCAGCGCCATGTCCTGGTCGAGGCCCACATCCTTGATTTTCAAAAGGACATATATGGGGAGGAGATGGAGATAAGATTTGGCAGATACGTCCGGGAACAAAGATATTTCAGCGACACGGCCAAGCTGAAGGAGCAGATAAAACGGGACGTGGAATTTGTCCGGCGCCATCAACCTAGTGTCTTGCCGAAAATTTAAGAGTTACAGGGCGCTAGATTTTGCGTTTAGAGGTGGCAAATTCAGAAACAATCAAACATACAGGAGATGAAATGGGAAGCGAGAGCAAATACACCGTGATAGAGTTGTCGGACAAGCTTCAGGTCCCGAGGACGACAATAACCGACTGGCTTGTCAGATACGCGGCGTTCATTGATTTCAAGGTGCAGGGCAAGCGTAAGGTCTACACCGACAAATCCATCGAGGTCCTTGTCGAGATAAAAGGGTTGCGCGACCAGGGGCTTTCGTCATTCGACATAGAGGAGGAGCTTGCCAAGCGCCACCCGATACACGGGGAGTTCTCGAATGCAGCGCAGGGGGCGGAGCAGTCTTCCGGCGATGCACCGCATGCGGAGGAAACGGCGGGGCAGCCCGGGGCCGGAACGAGCCTGGTGCGGCAGGCCGGCAACACCGAAGTGGCCGAGATGCTCAGGAACATGCTGGTGGAGATGACCAGGAGAATGGATGAGCTCGAGAGGCAGAGCAGGTTGAATCTGGAGAGAAGCGCTAAATGGAACATGGCCTCCTTCGCGACGATATTGATGCTGGCCGCCGTCAGCGTCTTCGGGTTCCTCATGATAAGAAGCATCACCGAGGAGAAGGAGGGCATAGACAAGGAGAAGCAGCAGTATCTCTCGCTATCCCAGTCCCTCTCCAACGATCTCAAGGATGAAAGGACGGATAAGAAGCAGATGGAGCAGACTCTTCTGGAGATAGATGGAGACCGCAAGCTCCTGAAGGGTGAAATGCAGAAGCTTCAGGCCGAGATGGACAAGCAGAAGGTAGAGTTCGAGAATGTCCTTAGGAACGCCATCAGGGATTCCGAGGGGGCCAAGGAAGCCGAAGTTGTCAAGCTGCGCGACAAGTTCGCCGAGGAGAGGCTGGCCTTGCTCAAGGAACTTGAAAAGGCGAAGGAGGATCAACGGGCGATGAGTTCCCTGCTTGCGAAGTTCCAAGCGCAGACGGAGGAAAAGGATGCGACGATAGACAAGCTTATCGAAGCGGGCAATGCTGCGCCGCCGGCGAAGCAGCCGGAAAAATAGCGGATGGCTCTTGCCTTTGACGGCTCTTCGATGTATATTGTTATTTTAAGCTAAAGTGATAAAGGCGCGCGCGATCTAGATGGATTCAGGCTCCAAAATACAAAACCGCCTTGACGAGTCGGCCCGGTTCAGGACGCTATCGATGGCGTTTCTGTCCTTCGCGGCCCTTACAACGTTCGTTGTTGCCTATTCGGGTATGGCGCGTGGATGGTTCGGCTCCACAGTGCTGGACCTCGCGCTTCTGCCGATGATATTCGTGCTGACCAGCTCCGCCGCATGCTATGTCCTGGCATCCATGGAATTCAAGATGCACGTCGAGGAGGAGGAAAGGATTCTACTCGAGAAACGCAAGGACAAGAGCGCGCTGGAGGTGGGCGAGGACGTTCTCTTCGTGGCGAGGCGCTCGAGAGACAACTTCCGCAAATACGCGCCATACGTGGTTTCCGGGATGGAGATCGCCGCCGCGGCCGTCTTCCTGGTGCTATACCACAGATACATTGGAAAGCAGACCGAGGCGCCGGTCGTGTCAAACCACGCTCCGGCGGCGTTTGTGAGCGTGGCGATAGCCCTGCTCTGTCTTTTCTTCGGGGTCTTCGCGGTTGGACAGTCCCGCGTGAGAGCCTTCCGCTGGTTCAGGGTTCCGGGGGCGTGGCTGATCCTTTCCTTCGCGATTTTCGCATCCGCGTCGATCTCCATTTTGCTCATCAAGTCCGGGCGTCCGGAGTGGGACGGATGGATAAGGAATTTCTTCATGGTGGTTCTTGCCGCGACCGGGGTCGAGCTTCTGCTCAACTTCATCATGGAGTTCTACCGTCCAAGAGGGGAAATGGAGGAAAGGCCGGTTTTTGAGAGCAGGATATTGGCGCTCTTCACAGAACCGGGCGGCCTGATGAGGAACGTGGCCGAGACTCTGGACTACCAGTTTGGGTTCAAGATATCGGGAACATGGCTATATAAAATGGTGGAGACTTCGCTGATCCCGCTGCTCATCCTGTGGATGTTCAGCCTGTGGATAATGACATGCTTCGTGCAGATATATCCCAACGAGCTCGGGGTGAGGGAGGCCTTCGGGGTTCTCGAGAAGGGAGAGCCTCTCGCGGCGGGAATACATTTCAAACTGCCATATCCATACGGCAGGATAATAAGGATACCGGCCGACGACATCCAGGAGATATATGTCGGAACGGGCGTGGACGAAAAACACGTCGGCGAGAAGCCGGAAAAGGATACGAACGCAATCCTGTGGACTGTCATGCACTACGAGAAGGAGACCAACTTTCTGGTCGCCTCCGACAAGTCGGTCTCCGAGAACGAAACCCCGGTCTCCTTCATCTCCTCGGTGTTCAATATACAATACAAGATAGGCAGGAAGGGCCTCCTCGACTACTACTACGGAAACCAGGATGCCCGGAAGACCATCAGGGCGGTAAGCGAGGCCGTGATCGTGAAATTCCTCGCAGGGAAGGACATGCTGAAGATGCTCTCTCTCGAGAGAAGGGGCAACAAGGCGCTTCTCGCCGATCTCCTGCAGAAGGCCTACGACGGACACGGACTGGGCATAGAGGTGGTGTTCGTCAACATACTCGATGTCCACCCCCCTGTCGAGAAGGTTGCTCCATCGTTCCAGGACGTCGTCGGAGCGATAGAGGAGAAGGAGGCGAATATCCTGAAGGCTAAGGAATACGAGAACAAGACCATCCCGATGGCCGAGGCCGAGGGAGCAAGGGTGGTCCTTGACGCCGAGACCGACAGCAGGAATTCCGTAACGCTGGCCCGATCCGAGAACGAGCGCTTCATGAAACAGCTCTTGGCCTACCGGCAGATGCCTGGCATGTTCATGCTGCGCACATATCTGGACTTCTTCGAGAACGAATGCGCGAAGGTAAGAAAGGTCGTGGTCGCTTCGGACCTGGCCTACAACGTCTTCATTTTGAACCTCGAGGAGAAGCAGAGGCTCGACCTTCTGGACGTGCCCCTCGCCGACCTCGCCCCGGAAAAAAATAAATAGACACAATAGGAGAAACCAACATGCCAGACAGCAATCCAGGCAAGGCCAGACATATGCCCACCGTCGTGCTCGGCCTGATAGTCGCGATCATCTTCCTGCTCACGATATTCTCGTTCCAGGTCAACGAGACCGAATACGCGGTGGTCACCACATTCGGGGAGATAGTGGGAACCCGCGGCCCTGGATTGCATTTCAGGCTGCCTTATCCCATACAGCAGATCACCCGCTACGACAAGCGCAACAGATGCTTCGACGGAACCGTCGGCAAGATAGAGGAGACATACACGGCGGATGGCAAGAGTGTGATAATAGGGACCTACGTGGTCTATAGGATATTTGATCCGGAGCTGATTCTGAAGAGGTTTGGAACCGAGGAGAAGGTCGAGGACAGGCTCACGAGTCTCATCAGAACCGAGAAGAACGCAGTAATAGGCAAATACGCCTTCAAGGAACTTGTCAACACCGATACATCCAAGCTCAAGCTGGACATGCTCGAGAAGGATATCCTCGATGGCATAGCGGCCCAGGCCAAGGACGAATACGGGGTCGAGATAAAGTCCCTCGGAGTGAAGTTCCTGGGTATTCCGGAGAAGATTTCAGAGAAGGTTTTCGACAGGATGATCTCCGAGAGGAATGTCCTGGCCGAGAACTACCGCTCGGAGGGCAATAAGATCGCGAAGAAGATCAAGGACGAGGCGGACAACCGCCGCAAGCAGATGCTCGCCGACGCGGAAGCCGAGGCGCGCAGCATCAGGGCCGAGGGGGACGCCAAGGCGGCGTCGTTCTACTCCGTCTTCAAGGAGGAGCCCGAGCTCGCCGAATTTCTCAGGAAGCTCGAGTCTCTGAGAAAGATAATGCCTGAAAAGACAACTCTCATCCTGAACACGGAGGACTATCCGCCGTTCGACATACTTGACCCCGAGAACACCCCTGCGGCGAAGGGGAAAAACAAATAATGAACGGAAAGACCGAACAATACAGCCCCGGAATGCAGGCGCTAGTGCAACTGCTGCGCTATTCCTTCGTAGTGCTTTCGGTCTCCATCGCCGCCCTTCTCGCCTGGTATGTCGTCTTCGCCGGATACTTCACTGTGCATCCGCAGGAGGCCGCGATAGTCCTCAGGTTCGGGAAGATAACCGGCGAATTCAAGGAAGGCTGGCACTGGGTCTATCCCTACCCCATATCGAGAGTGGTGAAGATACCAACCACCAAGCAGACCATCAGGACAAGGTCCTTCTGGCACAAGGTGGACGCGAAAAGCTACGTTGACGGGCAGGCTCCACAGGGTGGACCCCTGAACCCCACCGTCGAAGGATATCTGCTCACAGGGGACGCGAACATCATACACAGCGAATGGGAGCTGGTATACGAGATAAACGATCCGACAAAATACTACACGAGGCTGATGACCCCGCAGGACCCCTTCCAGGATGACGAGATTTTGAAGAGCCCTAAAACCGGCAACAACCTCGGCACGCGCGGGCCGAGGACATTTCTCAAAAGCCTCTTAGACAACGTGGTTGTGCGCACTACCGCCGCATGGTCCGTGGATGACGCCCTGTATAAGAATTCCGCCGAGTACAACAGGCAGGTGCTTGCGAATTTCGCGAAGGAACTGGCCAAGTGGGATTTCGGGATAAACATCGAGACGCTGGAGGTGAACTTCACGGGCAAGACCCCGCCGCTCATGGTCAATCCCGCCTTCCAGAACGTCATTGGCGCCGAGGCCGACATGTCCAAGGACATCCAGAACGCCCGTGAATATGCGGTGAAGAAGGACGGCGAGGCCGAGGCGGAGAAGGCGGACGTCATATCGCTGGCGAAGGTCTACAGGAGCAGGATAGTCTCGCAAATAGAGTCGGAGGAGAATTACTTCAGGAAGATTCTCGAGGAATACAGGAAGAGCCCGGACACCGTCCTGCTGGCCCTCTACAACGAGGGAGTCTCCGAATTCCTGTTCAAGGTGAAGGACAAGTATCTCATTCCGCCGGGGGGCAGGGACAGGCAGGAGCTCAGGATCATGCTCAACCCCGAACCTCAGGGGCCAAGGAATGAGGAAACCAAGGACGGTGCGAAATGAGCGAAACGCTGGCAAGACATATGGACGACCATCACGGAAAAGGCGCTGGTTGCGCGTTCTGCTCCCACGACGGCGGGGAGAGTCCGGCGCATTCCAGAAGCATCGGCAGGCTCGGCCTTGCGATGGTGGGCGGCATTTTCGTCCTCAATTCATACCTGCTCGAATGGCTCCAGCCCGATCAGCCGTTGTCCTCGGACCTGAGCGCCGCGATAGGCTCCATCATACTGGCCTTCCCCATCTTCCTGGAGGCAATAAGAGACCTCACGAAAGGCAGGATTCAGATGAACGAGCTGGTTGCCATAGCCGTGCTCGCGTCCTTCGCCGGAGGAAACTTCAAGAGTGCAGGCATAATATGCTTCTTCCTCATGATAGCCATAATCATCGAGAGCAGGACGGCCTCCGGCGCACAGCGCTCCATCGAGGACCTCATCAAGCTCACGCCGCGTTCCGCAAGAAAGATAAGCGAAGGAAGAGAGATGGAGGTGGACGCCATCTCCCTGCAGGTTGACGACGTCATCAGAGTCAGGCCGGGAGAGAACTTCCCGGTGGACGGATTCATCGTCTCCGGCAACAGCGCGGTCAACCAGTCCTCCATAACCGGCGAATCCCTCCCCGTCGACAAGGAAAGCGGCGACGAGGTGTTCGCTGGCACGCAGAACCTCACCAGCGTCCTTGACGTGAAGGTGTCGAAGGTCGGCGAGGACACCACCCTGGGCAAGGTGAAGGCCATGATCATGGCCGCCGAAAGGAGCAAACCCCCGATAGTCCGCCTGATAGACCTCTACGCCGGATACTACACCCCGACAATACTCATGATAGCCGGCCTGACATGGTGGTTTGGAGGCGGGAACATGAACAGCGTGATTGCAGTCCTGGTCGCATCGTGTCCCTGCGCGCTGGTCCTTGCCGCACCTTCCGCCGTAGTGGCGGCACTTGCGGCGGCATCGCGTCTCGGCATCCTGATAAAGGATGTCTCTTATCTGGAAATGGCCTCGAAGATACGCTCCGTGGTATTCGACAAGACGGGCACGCTCACCGAGGGCGATCTTTCCGTGGCGAAACTCGCGCCAGTGGACGGCGTGAAGCCGGCGGAACTGCTGCACATAGCATACTCCCTAGAGGCTAACAGCAACCACCCTGCGGCGAAGGCAGTATGCAGACTTGCCGCCGAGGCCGAACTCAAGGCCGGCAAGATAGACTCCTTCGAGGAGGCCCACGGCAAAGGCGTGTCCGCAAAACTTGATGGCAGGCCATGCCTGGTGGGCAGGGGGGCCTGGCTGAAGTCTAAGGGCGTGTCCCTGACCGCCACGCACGAGCCGTCCGAGGAGGAAAGCCTCGGAATGAGCATCGTCTTCGTGGCGAAGGAGAACAAGGCGGTCGGATGGATAGGACTCCGCGACACTCTCCGCAAGGAGGCCAAGGACGCGATCGCGGGACTCAGAAAGGAGGGAATACGCCAGTGCTCCCTGGTCACCGGAGACCGCGCGTCGGTAGCTGAAAAGGTCGGTAGGAGCCTCGAGATGGATGAAGTCCGCTCCGAATGTCTGCCGGACGACAAGGTCGAATTCGTCAAGAACGTGAAAAAGAGCTACACCGTGGCGGTTGTCGGAGATGGAATCAATGATGCCCCGGCTCTTGCCGCTGGCGACTTGGGCATAGCCATGGGGGCCATCGGCAGTGACATAGCCATAAACAGCGCATCAATAGCCCTCATGACCAACGACCTGAGGCGCATCCCCATGCTGGTGAAGCTCGCACGCAGATCCAACTCCGTGGTCAACCAGAACCTCTTCTTCGGAATGGTCTTCGTGATAGCGGGTGTCAGCTTCTCCGTCTTCGGATATCTCAACCCCATAGCCGCCGCCATCCTGCATGCAGGCAGCACCATCGTCATAATCTTCAACAGCGCACGCCTCGTCAGAACCGGCGAGGAACTCACCGCATCGGCCAGACAGGCGGAATGATGCGCAAAACACCAGCTTGCCGTTCTTCGCTACGCATCGAATGAAAGCCGGCGGGCGATTTGTGTCCCAAATGTGTCCAGATATTGCATATGTCCGCCTCCGCCCTTGCGAAGGGCTTAAAAATGTCTGATTGCGAATTCTCTGCCCGAACCTGATTTGAGATATTTTTCGAAATTTCTGGCTTTTTCGGATGAGGAGAAGCGGATGACGGTTTCTATCTTCCATGGACGGTATTTGGCGGTATGAGGAACATCTCCCTTATTATGCTTCTTCAGCCGTTCAGGCAGATTCGTAGTGCAACCGGTATAATGTATCTCCGGGTTGTTTTGACTGACTAGAATATAGACGTAATGATATTCTTCCACTAGAACGCCAAGTCGCCCTGTTTTTATCTAGTTCGAGCCTATTGCAAAACTCCCCGCGGCTCACACGGCGTTTTGCAACTTGGCTCAGTTCAAATGAATGCCTGTATTGTTACTCTCTCCGTCCTGGTATTTCAATTGGCACGCCAAGCCGTAGACTCGGAGCTGGGAATAAGGCATATGTCCGCCTCCGCCCTTGCGAAGGGCTTACGGCGTGACAGCCTCCGCTCTCCGCTCAGCTCCGAGCGAAGGCTGGTGGGCGATGAGGGACTCGAACCCCCGACAACTTGGGTGTAAACCAAGTGCTCTAACCAACTGAGCTAACCGCCCTATGTAGAAGGCCCGGCATGACCTGGATATTGCATCTGGCAGTTCTGTTCAGCAATATCCATCCCGAGCTTTAATTGTTAATATACGCGTGTTTTGGCCGGATTTCCAGCATCCCGGTCCAAAATCGGAAATAACGATGCCGCCCAGCGGGAGATATCCGCCTTCAACTCCTCGACATTCACCCCCAGGATCTCCGAAGCCGCCAGATAGGCCGGCTCGACCCCGTCTGGCGAACCGTCGCTCTCCAGAAAGAACATTTCGTCCTTGATAGCCAGAAGAGCTTCAACTCCCCCTTTGCCCGCGAAAGACGCCGTTCCGAAGGAGAGCGTCATTCCAGCACTGGCGAGTTGTTCCGCGAGTTTCGCGGAGCCCCTGAATCCGTGTATGCAGAATGGGATATCCGCGCCTCCGGCGTTTTTCCTGGCCGCGAGGAGTTCTCCATGCGCCCTTACGCAGTGGACCACCAGAGGCTTTCGGACTTCGTCCGCGAGCTCGATTTGCCTCTCGAAAAGCTCGATCTGCCTCCCCATCGGGGTCGAGGCCAGCCTGTCGAGACCGCATTCGCCAACAGCGACGAATCCATCGTCCCGGATTCTGCGGGAGAGCGATTCCAGAAGCGATTCGGTCTCCCGGCCGTCAGACGGGATGAATTTGGGATGCAGTCCCGACGAAAAGAATATGCCATCGCGGAACAGATCGGCTGTCTCGTCCGGAAAAAGCGAAACTATGGCCTTCTCGCCAGGGGAGAATTCCCTACGGTGGCTGTGGAAATCGAAAAAAAACCCCATCGTAGCCCCCCGACGGCTTGCAATCGCTCGTTACAATCATATGGTTCTTGAAAACTGAGGCCATTTCAAAAATGGCCCAATGTGCGGCTTTCAAAGGTGGGGTTAAAATCCCTGGGCG
>CAZGJP010000064.1:0-11369 GCA_964526605.1 uncultured Lentisphaera sp. | reverse complement strand
ACAGAGGCTTCTGCTCATATCTCCCCATGCCGACGACGAATCGTTCGGGTGCGCCGGCACCATCGCGAAGATAAAGGAGCTCGGGGGAGAGGTCTTCGTCCTCATAATGAGCGTGGGGGATCTCAAGCACTACGACGGCAGGAACAAGCCGGTGAAGGGGGAGACGAGGAGGAAGGAGTTCGAGGCCGTGGCAGAATTCCTCGGCATAGACGGCTACGACATCGCATTCAGCGACCCGGACACGCATCTGAGGCTGGACAAGATCGCCCAGCGCGACCTGATCGCGGTGATGGAGCGCGACTCCTCCGTTGCTATAGACAGGATAAATCCCACCATGGTGGCTCTCCCGGCCATATCATACAACCAGGACCATGTCGCCACGTTCAAGGCCGGATTCACCGCATGCCGCCCGCACGATCCCAGCGTGAAGAACTTCCCCCGCATAGTGCTGAGCTACGACAACCAGACGTTGTTCTGGAATGTGGACTACGACAAGTTCCACCCCAATTTCTACGTGGACATAAGCGAGCATCTGGACATCAAGTTGAAGGCTCTGAGCCTGCACAAGTCGCAGTTGAGGCATTCTCCGCACCACTGCAGCATCGAGAACATGGAGTATCTGGCGAGGACGAGAGGCCATGAGATATCCGTTCTGGCCGCCGAGGCTTTCGTCTGCCATAGAATAGTCTTGTAGCGTGAACGACAAAGACACACTGAAAATAGGAATCATCGGCTGCGGCGTAATAGCCCCGGCCCACGTCGAGAGCTTCCTGAACATTCCAGGAGTGGAATTGGCCGGGCTATGCGACCTCGTTGAGGATAAATGCCACCGCCTTGCGGAAAGGTTCTCCATCAAACCCCTGATATCCGGCGACTACAGGGAAATCCTCTCGATCAAAGGCCTCGACGCCGTCTCCGTATGCACCGACCACGCGAGCCACGCCGAGATATGCTGCGAAGCCTTGAGGAAGGGTCTGGCCGTGCTCTGCGAGAAGCCAATCGCGTCGGACAACCGGGGCCTCGACAGAATTCTCGATACGCTCAGGGAGAATCCGGGCTCCATATTCTCGGGCGTATTCCAGAACCGTTTCAATCCGGTATTCAAGGCCGTGAAGGAGCTCGTCGGACGGGAGGCGTTCGGGAGAATAGTCACATCGGGGATAATCTGCAACTGCATAAGGACCAACGAGTATTACTCCGCAGATCCCTGGCGCGGGAAATGGGCCACGGAGGGAGGCTCGGTCATGATAAACCAGGCTATCCACTACCTCGACCTCCTGCTCTGGTTCTGTGGTCCGCCAACCTCGGTCTCAGCGAAATTCGCAAATCTCACGCATCAGGGCGTGATAGAGACCGAGGACTGCGTTGCGGCCTCCATCGAATTCGAATCGGGCGCCTTGGGAACTGCAAGCGCCACATGCTCCAGCTTCAATGGATGGCAGAACGCCATATGGATAAGCGGAACCGATGGATTCGTATTCCTCAACAATGGCAAGCCGATCGAAGTCTCTTTCAAAAACCCGGACATGACCGAACTCTTTGACAATCTGCGGTCGCAGAGGGACGGGAGCGGGATAGTGGTAGGAAAAGCGCACTATGGCAACCTCCACTTCGCCCAGATCGCGGACTTCGTCAAATGCATTGGAAGCAGATCCGAACCCTTCGTCAACGCGAGTTCCTCGGCCGGGACTGTCCGGACCGTGATGGCCATCTACGAGTCCCAGCGCAGAGGCGGAGCAAATATTGACTGGCCCCCGTTGGTCCAGTGAATATTTACATGGAGCCAATTGCAAGACTCCAGGAGTTTTGCAGTTGTCTCAAGCTATCTTGCGCCTTCTTATCTTGGAGAGTATCCTCGGCACGTTCTTCGGGTCGAAAAAGGCCGGAAGTTCGCACATGCAGCTCGCCGAACCGGCCGCAAGACCAGTGGCGAAGCTGTCCGCGATGTCCTTGCCGGCGCACGTCTCCGCGAGCATGACGGCCCCGACGGTGTCGCCGGCACCGAGCGGATTGACTATGTCCTGCACTGGCGGAATCGAATATTCGTAGCTTCCGGACGCGCTGAAGAGGAATGCGTTGCCTGCTCCTGCCGTGACCGCGATGCTCTTGACCGGGTATTTCTTCATGCATGCCTCGGCCGCCTGCCTTATGTCCTTCTTGCCTCCTATCTGCCTTATCTCCTCGTCGTTCACCTTCAGGAGCTCTATTCCCGCGGCCAGGGCTCCGTCGGCATACTGCACGGCGTCCATGAACACGGGTATTTTCAGTTTCGCCGCCTCCACCGCCACCTTGGTGTAGAAGTCGAGGCTTATCCCCGAGGGGAAGGTTCCGCACAGTGCGACGACGCATCTCGGCGTGGCCTCGGAGAATATGAGATTGAATATCTCCTTCTCCGCATTCTTGCCGAGCCCCTCCGAAGGCTCTATGAGCTCGGTCATGTTCTTGTCCGCCAGACAGAGGCAGGTCGTGCACGTCCTGGTCTCCGCGTGGACCAGAACAGACTTGTGCTTGAGGCCCTCCGCATCCATCGCGTTCAGAAGGAGCTTGCCGGTCTTGCCACCCGCGAACAGGAACACTTTTGCATTCGATCCGTTGTTCCATATCTTCACCGCCCGGCAGAAGTTGACCCCCTTGCCGGCCGCGCAATATGACACGGAGTTGGCCCTGTTCACCTGGTTCTTCTCGAACGTCGAGAATTTCAGCGTCTTCTGCCAGGCAGGATTCAGCCCGACAGCCAATATCGTTCTCCTTATCGAAACATTCATTTTCTTGCTTCCTGATGTTTGTTTTTCTCGACCCACTCGCCCTCGTGCCAGATTATGCCGAAATCAGAACGCATGTCGCGGTTCTGTATTCTCTTGTAGAAAGCCTCGAACTGCTTCAGCGCCCACAGCAGCGGGAAATACGAGGCCACTGAAAGCCCGCCCGGCGTTATCTTCTTGCCCCCCCTTTTTTCGGCCGTGAATATCTGATTCGTCATCGCAAGCTTGCATAGGACCGCGATGAAGATGAAATAAGGGCCGGGAAGCTTCCCTAGCTCCTTGTGGAAACAAAGCCTTCTGGCTTCGTCAAAGTCTCCGGAAACAGTGTCCAACCCCTTCGAGGCCGTTATCAGCGAATGGAACCTGTAGATTCCAACGGGATTGATCCTCACGTCCTCGCCATCGCCGGCAAGCTCCACTCCACCGTCCTCTCCAGCCGTGGCGGATCCGACAAACTCCACCTTCACTTCCTTCTTCGACTGCAGATAGGGCTTCACCAGATTCTCGGCTATCAACGACGAGACCCCGGACCTGTTGGCCTCCACGGCGACCGATGCAAGCTCCTTCTCGAAGTCCTTCTTGGATATCTTCCGGGAATCCAAGGATGAAACCGTTCCGGCAACCCTATCCCATAAATCAGATATTGATCCGCGTTTTTTCCTCTTGCTCATCTTTCCGCTCAGACACCACGGAAACCGCGGCATCGCCCAAAATAATAAGGTGAATTCGGCTGAAAACAGTTAACGCAATTCTCTTAATATAATTCGTATATCGCCTAAAATCAACCCGAATCCGGATATTTCTTCGCAATTCCATTTGCGGAGAGCCCAAGCGCAAAAAAAAAATCGGGGGCTCCCCGCCCCCGATCGCCATTCAAGTTCAAGCCCGGATCATTCTTCCACGTCGACAGCTCCGGTGTCACCGCCCATAGTCTCCTTGACCGCATCGGCGATGCCAAGCTCCTGCATGAAATGCTCCCAGCTATATCCCGTCCTGTTTATTATTGTCTTGAATATCTTGTCCAAGCCCTGCTCTCTGTCGATGAGATAGAGCCAGTTTACGATAAGCCTCTTCTGGGAAGCCTCCTTGTTGGTCAACTGGCCGGCCGGCTTCTTGAGGATTTCGGAGAAATGCTTGGTGATGTCATTGACCGTCCCCTGCGCCTCGCTGGTTATCAAGCCATGGCTGTAGTCTATCTCCTCGGATATCTTCTTCACCATCATCTTGGCCAGCTCCTTCGTCGCGTTCTCGTCGGACAAGGCCTCCGCCGCCACCTTGACATCGTCGGCGTTATCCCTTATTATCTGATGGAACTGCGGGAAGAGGTCGGTCTTTATCTGCGAGATCATGGAGCCGGAATACTCGTTCACCATCTCCTTCGCCTTCTGCTCGATGGTCGGGATCTGGTCGTAGATCAACGCGACCATGGAGTCGGCAAGCCCCTCCGCCTGGCTGTCAACCAGATCGTCGAGCATCTTCGGGACGTTGGACAACTGCTCCGAAACGAGATTCTTGGCTATCGCCGAGATGCTGTCGTTCTTGACCCCAGCCCTTATCTTGACATAAAGTATCGTCGTGTAGACGAACACGAAGACGGCGAGAAGGACATACACTATGGATACGAGCTTGCTCGATGACACGACGCTGTTCTTCTGCGCCTCGGCATCCTTGAGCAGTGAATCTATCTTGTTGACCACGTTGTCGTTCATTTCGAACCTCCTTCCTGCGTTTTCTCTCCCCTCGGCGGATTCACTTCGTATATGGCAAGTTCTAGCAGCGCCTCGGCAAGCTCGAGCTTGACATCGTCAAGCTCCTTTTCGGACAATGCCTTGTATTCGGGAGTCTCCCTGTAGCCTGCTATCACCTTGTCGAGATCGTCGAACATGCTCGACAAATCCACCAGACTCCTCTCGAGCTCGTCCGTTATGTCCTCTATGAAGACGTATTGCGCCGCCGCAAGCGTCTCCTGGAGTCTTTCGGGTGTGACCTGGGGGAACTTCTTGAGAAGATCCTCCTCGACCCCCTTCATGGACTCCTCGAGAGCTTTCGTCATCTCCTCCTTGAGATGCGTCTCAACGTAGTCCTTCATGCCTCCGAGAAAGGCCTGCCCCTTGTCCTTCAGCATCGGCAGTTCCTTCTTGAAGCGGGCGATGAATATCTCGGTCACCTTCGGAACCGTCTCGTTCATGATCTTCTTCTCGATGATCTTGATCTCCGGCCCCTGCATGATGTCCTTCATGTCGGCGACAACCTGCTCCTTGAGCTTCTCCATGTTGCTCGGGCTGGTGAAGGACTTGTAGAACCCCCAGAGGTTCCATGCGAAGGCTCCAAACGCCACCAAAATGACCAGTACGGACAGCCTGGCTATCATCGCTCCCTGCCTTCTCGCGTTCTCTGTCTCCTTCAGAAGGGACTCGAGACGCTCGATCTTGGCCAGAACATCGCCGGCTCCAGCATCTCCTTTCTTCATGTCTTCAGGCATTTTTCCCCCTTTGTTTTTTCAATCGGCGGTTAACGTAGCACCATGCTGGAAAAAAATCAAATCGTTTCCCATTAGTTTTTTATTCGCTCGCCTGCTCCCGGCATCCTCCCGCCAGAGGGGGCGAGGGAATTTCGACCGAGCCTGCAGACGTTGAACAGGGCCAGCGGCAGCAGCTTGGCGCAGCCACGCTGCCTGATGGCCAGCTCCCCGCATTCCACCGAGACTCCGCTCCCGAATAGATCCAGAAAAAGGTTCGCCGGCATCAGAGACGAAGCCTCGACGTTGTATATCGTCAGCACGATGAAGAGCGGATCATCGGTCAGCATCCCGGAGCATGCATCCAGAAGCTCCCTCAGCGAGTCCTCCAGCTTCCATATCTCGCCCCGAGGCCCCCTTCCGAACGCCGGCGGATCAAGAACGACCGCATCATAGCGGCTCCCCCTGCGAATTTCGCGCCGCACGTATTTGAGCGCATCGTCCAGTATCCACCGCACCGGCTTCGACGCCATGCCGGAAATCTCCAGATTTCTCCTCGCCCAGGACAGCGACGGGCTCGATGCGTCCACGTGGGTGACCGAGAATCCTGCGGAAAGCGCGGCAAGCGTCGCAGCGCCGGTGTATCCAAAAAGACTCAGAAGCCTTCTTCCTTCCACCTTCCCGCCAAATCCGGAAATGAATCTCCAATGCGGCTCCTGTTCGGGGAATACTCCGACATGCTTGGAATTGTCATTCAGCCGGAGCTCCAGCGAAAAAGTCCCGAGGCCCATGCGCCACTCCCTCGCAACACCATTCCTCAGCAGCCATCGTCCGCTTTTAGCATCGAACACCGCGTCCGCGGAGGACCAGTCCCGCTCCGGAACTTCCCTCTTCCACCAGGCCTTCGGCTCGGGACGCACGAGCCTGACCCCGGCAAATTCCTCCAGCTTAGCCCCGCAGCCGCTGTCAAGCAGGGCGTATCCGGGGCATTCCCCGCTCTTCACGACTATCTCGCTTCGCTGTTTCGACAAGAATTCACCCATCCAGTTTTATCGCCTTCCCGCATCGCGGACATCCTACTGCGCCACCGACGAAGCCTGGCGGAACTTTCACCCTCAGACCGCATCCGCAGTTGAAAAATCTGAATTTTGCAGCCTTCATTACGATGTCGTTGGCTTCGTGCGCCCTGCGTTTCCCAGCCCCCTCCTCCTTCCCGCCAATTCCACGAAGCTTCAACTGCCCCTCGCCGGGACCGGCCGACGCGGAAAGAACATCCTCCCCTTTCAGATCCCTGAACGCCTTGTTGTAGTCGGCAAGTCCCCCGCCAGCCATGGAACGCAGTATCTTTATCCTCTCCTCGGCGGGCGGATGGGTGCTGAACAAGGAGGAAAAGGAATGTCCGTCAAGCCCGACAGGAGGGATTATGTACATCGGCGCCGTCACGCGGTTCGCGGACTCGAGCGGAATCGAAGCCCTCGCGCTTATCTTCTCGAGCGCGGACGCCAGCCCCTCAGGGTAGCGGGTGAAGACCGCGGACGATGCGTCCGCCAGATATTCCCGGCTCCTCGAACAGGCGAAATATATCATCTGCGCCAGCAGCGGCGCTACTATCGCGAGAACTATTCCGAGAAGGAATATTATTATCTGTATCTGGCCTCCTCCGTCGCGCGACGACCTCGAACGACGCCCTCCTACGAGGTTCCCGTAGAACAAGGTCCTCGAGAACATATCGGCCAATATCACTATCGTCCCGAGCATCACTCCCATCACCGTCAGAAATTTCGTGTCCTCGTTCCTTATGTGCCCGATCTCGTGAGCAATCACAGCCTGCAACTCGTCCCGGCTCAGCATCGAGAGAAGGCCGCTGGTCACCGCCACCGCGCAGTTCCCGGGAGATCCGACCGCGAAGGCGTTCGGAGCCTTGCTCTCGACAATATAGACCTTCGGCAGGCTCGGCAGCGCCGCCGCTATCTTCATCTCCTCCACTATGTTGTAAAGCTGCGGAGCGTCCTCGTGCGCCACCTCCCTGGCCCCGGAAAACGCCAGGAGAATGTTCTTCCCCTCGGCAAATGCTACCACCGTGAGGAAGAACCATATCACTCCAGCGAACGACACTCCCATCAGCGCCCCGGAGGCGCCACGGGCCAGCGCCGCTCCGAAGACGGCGCCAAGCAGCAGAAGAAGAGCCCCCATCGCGACGACCAGAAACGCCGACCTGATCTTGTTCCTCTGTATGGCATCCCACATCCCTGATCACCGTCCATAGAATTCGGTTATGTCGAAGTAGAACCTCTCCTTCGCCCCACCTTTGACGAATATCTCCAGACAATCGAACATCCTTCCACTTTCGCTCTTCAGGAGGCTCTGCCCCGAAAGGATGAAACCGGGGTGCAGCTTCTCGAGATACATCCTCTCCGCCTGCGCCCCCTGCATCGCGTTCAACGCCCCCTTCACGATGATCGCGTCCGAGGGGGACCCGCCACTTCCGCCATGAAGAACCACATTCCTGAATTTCATCAGCTCGCGGTAGCCCTCGGGCACCTCGACCTCCCTCGCCCCCTCGAAGACGCCGCAAGCGCACAGCAGCAGGACGTTGACGAAAACCGCGAGAGGAAATCCAAGCAACCTCGACTTTCCAAACAATTTCATCGGAGCCCTCCAGACATTTCCTGCAAGGCGTCTAATATACTCCCCTTTCCCGCAAAAATCTTATCCCGATTGATTTTTCCCGCTCCTTCGATTATAGTTCACGCCAGCAAAAAAGCCAACGGAGACAACCGCGCAATGAGCAAACTCAGAGTCAGATTCGCTCCTTCCCCCACCGGAAACGTCCATATCGGAAACATAAGAGTCGCCATATTCAACTGGCTCTTCGCAAGAAACCAGAACGGAGAATTCCTACTCCGAGTGGAGGACACCGACCGCGAACGCTCGACGGAATCCGCCGTGAAGGCCCTCCTCGACGTCATGGACTGGCTCGGACTCGACCACGACGGGGAAATCCTACATCAGTCCAGCCGCCTCGGCGACCATCGCGCGGACGCTGAATCCCTCGTGAATTCGGGATGCGCCATGAAAAAGCATTCAAAAGATTCCGGTGGCCAGCCTGTCATATTCCTCCTCCCGTACGAATGCTCCAAAATCCCGTTCGTCAGGACGAAGGGCGAAGTCGGTCTCGCAGCCGCCCCGGGAAAGGACATCTCTATCACGCGCAGCGGAGCTGCGTTCAGCTGCGTTGAAAATGGGAAGGAGACCGAGAGAAGCTGCTCCCTCGCCGGACTATACAGGCTCAGGATACTCGGACGCGATGGAGAAACGCTCTTCGACCTCGACAAGAAAATCGCCTCGATGGGCCCCGCGGACGAGATGAAAATCAGCGGCGCGCAAAGGATCGAATACGTCTCCCGTGAAGTCTTCTATCACGACCACGTGAAGGGCGAACTCGCAAAACCCCTCGACAGCATGAAGGACTTCGTGATAGTCAGAAGCGACGGCTCCCCCGTATTCCACCTCGCAAACGTATGCGACGACATCGCCCAGGACGTCAACTTCATCGTCCGGGGCGACGACCACGTGGAGAACACGTTCAGGCACTTATTCCTCTTCCACGCTCTCGGACATCAGCCCCCGCGATACGCACACCTGCCCATGATCGTGAACCAGGCCGGAAAGCCATACAGCAAGCGCGACGGCGACGCCTACGTGGGGGACTTCAAGAAAAAGGGATTCCTGCCCCAGGCCCTATTCAACTACCTCGCGCTGCTCGGATGGTCTCCCGGAGACGACAGGGAGAAGATGGGAAGGGATGAAATGGCGGGGGCGTTCTCGCTCGAAAGGGTCAAAAGCTCCCCGGGAAAGTTCGACATCCAGAAGCTCATCAGCATGAACGGACTCTACATCGCGGAAATGCCGCCGGAGGCGTTCGCGAAAATCGCAATCGAATTCACCTCGGAATGGCCCGAAGGGAAACCCTCCCCGGATGAATTCGCGAAAATCGCAGCCGTCATGCAGTCCAGGACCAAGACGCTCGCACAGGCCGCCGAATGGAAGTATTTCTTCCACGACTCGCATGAAATCGACCCGAAGGACTTGGAAAAGGCCCTCTCCAGGCCGGGATGCAGGGATGCCCTCCTCTCCTTCGCAAGTTCCCTCCCCGCACTCGACGTCTCGGACAAAGCCGTCATCGAAGCGCAAATCAGGGCTTCCGAAGAATCCTCCGGCCTCCAGAAAGGCGGGCTCAACCCTCCGCTCAGGCTCCTCCTCACAGGAGCCAAAAGCGGCCCCTCGATCGAAGACATCATCCATATCCTCGGCGCGGAGAAATCGGCGGAAAGAATCAGGAAAAGACTCCCGCGATGCGCGGATTGAATTTCCCGCATTCCATGGCATATTAGAACGCAAGAGAGATTCAATCAATCATTGCATCCACAGGAAAAGGGTAAAAAAACGAAAATGAACGATCAAGCAAAGGAAATAGACGAAAGAGCCTTGTTCTTTGCAAAGAATATTAAGATGGTTTTGCGTTCGCAGCTGAGCCAAATAATCCTTTTCGGATCAAGGGCGAGAGGGGATTCAACTCCTGCCTCCGACTACGATTTTGCAATCGTGCTCAAGGAGAAGACTCCGGATTCCGTCCTACATGTGCGCAATACAGAAGTCGAATTCCTCAATCGTTTCGACATCCTCTCATCGTCCTTGATTTATGACGAGAATAAATGGGAAAAAGCGAAGAAGATGCCTATCGGGATAAACATATCGAGGGAAGGGATTGTCTTGTGAAACAGAATATCGAGAACATTTCATCTCTGATGGCAAAATCAAGGGACAAAATCAAAACGGCAAAACTAAATTTTAAAGCCGGGCAATATGACGACAGCGTATCGAGAGCATATTACGCCGTCTTCCACGCCATTTCGGCCTTGTTGCTATCAAATGGTCAAGCCTATTCCTCCCATAGCCAAACAATTGGAGCCTTCAATAAAGACTTTGTAAAAACTGGAGTCTTTCCGAAAAATGTGACCGCAATGATCCAATCACTTTTTGACGGCAGACAAACAGGGGATTATGATCCCGTTTCAGACATTTCAAGGGAAGATGCCGAAAATGCAATTAAAGATGCGATCTTCATATCTTCTTTAGTTTCCTCCCATCTTGGAATCGGTGACTCCCCGTGAAGGTGTCCGACAAGACAGCATACAATCTGTTCCTGCGAAGCCGCGACTTCGGCGCCGGAAGGGAACTGGTCCTAAGCAAGGAGACCAGACGCAACATATTCTATCTGGTCATCGTAGGGCACATCGTCTTCTTCGGCATGCCGATCGCCCTCTCGTATCTACAGAAATTCTTCATCCCGAAAAGACAGCCCATGATATCCGTCAAACTCTTCGAAGAACCGAAGGCAAAGCTTCCACCTGCAATTGAAAAACCTAAACCCGAGCCTCCCAGGCCGGAGCCTCCCAAGCCGGAACCGCCAAAACCGGAGCCCCCAAAGCCGGAGGTGAAAAAGCCGGAGCCGAAGCCCGTCAAACCCGTAGTGAAAGTCCCGGCCGAACGACCAAAGCCAAAATGGAAGCCAGTCGACCCTAAGGAGATAAAGAAATCAACGGAGGTGGTCAAGGCCGACAAGCCCAAGCCCCCTGCGATAGACAGCTCGAAGTTGAGAGATAAGCTGCTCAAGATCCAGTCGCAGGGGACGACTACGACAGTCTCCGGGCCGGTCACGACAGACCCGCAACCGCTGGATTACTACGACAGGGTCTCGGCATACCTCTATGAACTCTGGGTGCAGCCTTCGAAGATGGAGCTCAAGGGCGGCCGGCCAAAAGTGTCCGTGTCCATATCACTTGACGCTTCGGGAAGGGTCCTCTCAAGCTCGATCAAGGCAAGAAGCGGCGTAGCCTCCATGGATTCCTCCGTCGAGGAACTCCTCAAGAAACTCTCAAGCCTGCCAGCCCCTCCCTCCGGCGCAATGTCGTTTGAAGTCTCCCTCGAAATCAGCGAGTGAATCCCGCAAGAAACGCCCGCATCGCCTCTTCCGCCGCGGAGGCGAGCAGTCTGCGCGCTTTCCTCATGGAATATACAATGATGGCCGGCCATATGAATTTGGGTAATGCGGAAACAATACCGAACTCGTCCGGGACCCCCAAAGG
>CAZGJP010000063.1:10400-11566 GCA_964526605.1 uncultured Lentisphaera sp. | reverse complement strand
GGGCTGGAGCACCTCATTCACCCCGGCAGCATTGATCAGGATGCTTTTGAAGCCCGGACTGCCAGGCTTGATCCCGAGCACGCATGAGATGAACTCATATATTGGAGAGGCGCTCCATGCATGGCAGTCGCTTCTGGGGTTAAGCGGAGTTTCCGGGAAGGTGCTGAGGCCCAGATCGAGCTGCTTCTTCCATAGTTCGAGATGGAGCCAGAAGAGTTCCGGGCATCCGGTCTTCTCCCAGGCTCTGAAAAGGTAGAATGAAAAGTAGAGGGTCGCCTTGCTCATGCGCGAGTCGGAGAACAAGCTTTTCGCCAGCGAGAGGGCCTCTTTGCCCTTCACGGCCTCGGCGATTATCGCCCATGTGTTCACATGCTGGCTTGTGAACTTCCTGCCGGGCATGTCGAGATATATCCCGTCTTCCCTGCATAGCTTGTTGACGGCACGGATTGTGTCCGACGCGGCCCTCCTGAATCCCTTCGAGTCCAGTCCAATCTCGTCCGCAATGTGGGCGGCAGTTTCGCATGCATGGGCGAACTGCAGGCTGTTGATGGTGAGCGGATCCGTCGTGTTCCGGGATGGATTTCCTTCCGGCCACTCCGGGAGCCAGTCGGTGAAGTTCCAGTATGGCAGATGTCCGACGAGACCGTTGGAGAGCCTTCTCCTTTCGAACCATTCGAGGACCGAGCGGATTCCAGGCATCAGCTCCCGGAGGAAGTCCTTGTCGCCGAAATAGTCGTAGTAGTCTTTCACCATCATCACCCAGTATAGGCTGAATCCGGGGATGACCTGCGTCCATGTGGATGGGTATCTGGATTGGGTGATGCCCTCGTCGAGGCGGGACCAGTCGAAATGCCTTATCGCCTGCTTCCCCAGCCTGCCGTCTCCAGTCAGGGCGTATGAGATGAGGGCCTGTATGCGTGTGTCGCCGACATACTGGAGCTGTTCGTAGTATGGGCAGTCGAAGTAGTGCTCGTTCGCGCAGAGGCGGGCGGTGCGCCAGGCTATGTCCCAGACCTTCCGGATTTCGGGATCGCCGGATTCGAATTCGGCCTTCATCTCGAAGGGATACATGCATGTGGTGAAGGACGGGGGCTGGATTTCAAGGTCGGTCCGGGCGCCACTTATCTCGATCTCGACAAACCTGAATGTCCTGAACCAGAACGGCT
>CAZGJP010000063.1:7310-10390 GCA_964526605.1 uncultured Lentisphaera sp. | reverse complement strand
GGAAGCTGTTTTCCATCCCATCGAGGAGGAGCTTGTCGCTGTATCCGAAGACGACTCCGCGCGGGTCGTCTCTGATAAGCTTTTCGCCATCCACGAAGAGAGCCTCTGAGTATCTGATCAGGACTTCCGCGTCCTTCCCTCCTTTGAAGTCGAATCTGGGGAATGCCGTATTGAGCGAGCCTGCGTCGATCGTGATCCTTGCCTTGCCGGCGATCTTGAGCGGAGCCTTCCCGCGAATCCATCCAGCTGCGTCTTCCACGTCGAGATTGTCGCATCGGATGATTTTAGAGAATCTTTCCTCCTTCTCCTCCATGTGAGGGATCTGTCTAGGGACGAGCCACCATCTGCTGTATGGGTTTTTCATCGATCCCCTGTGGATGGCAGGAGAGGCTTTCGCCGGAGGCACCCATGATGATTCGTCCAGAGATGGCTCGTGGACATCCCTTTCTGAAAGCTCGAAGATGACGTCTTCCTCCGGCGGGCTTATCAGGAAAGTCCTAAGGGAGCCTTCCGAATCGTGAGGCCTGTTCCTGACGGACCTGTCCTCCTTGCAGAGCCAAGAGCCGGGCGTGTCCATGGACGTCTGCTTTTCACCCTTGGAGAATATCCCACCGGCGGCGAGGAAGGCGAGTCCGGTTCCGCATTCCGCGAGCGCGAGCTCCCTGCCCTCGGATATTTGCGGCTTGTCCCTGAACTGGACGGCCTTTGCGCATAGGACGTGTTCCCCGGGGGTGACGGGCGCTTCGTAGGTCTCGTAGTTCCAGTGGTGCAGGTCGCTCCGGCAAGGTCCTCTCCCTATGATCTCGCCGTCGAGGAACAGGATGTATCTGTTGTCCGCGGAGACGGAGATGCGCAGCTTGCATTCGCGCCCCTTCACGGTGAATTTTCTCCTGAACCATGCATGAGAGATGCCGCCACCGTTCCATTCAGGGTGCGTGCACCAGAGACTATCCTTGGAAAAAAGCGTGTTCATTCTTCTCCTCAGCGAATTGATCTGATCGGGATTCTGCGTCCGTCGGGATGGTATTCGACGGTTTTCACCGGGATGAATCCGTCGTTCGTCCTGTAATGCAAGTTGTCGAGGGCGTCTCTTCCGAAGAATCCTGATGCGAAGTCCGCGACGGCCGGTGGGAAGACGGTCCAGTCGCCTAGACGCTTGAGGCGTTCCTGATTTGATTTTGCAATTTCCTCCAGCTTGTCCTTGAACCCGCCCGGCGGTTTCTTCCGGGGGCGCGATCGGTATGTCGAATGCAGATCGGCGAGTTCCGCACCCATGATGTCGAGAGGGACCGCCTGCGATATGCCAAGTATCGGTCCGGAATCCATCTCGCCGCCCTTGCCGGTGTATGGCTGCGCGACAATCACGCTCGATCTTAGCGAGTCGAATCCTGCGAGGATGGCGGTCTCCACGGGGATGCAGTGGAGCCCGACGAGGAGGCGGCGTCCATCTTCCTCGACAGTGAGGTCGCCGGGATGGACGTTGAGGCAGGGGAAATCTCCGCAGATGTTTGTGAGCGGGACGAATCCTGCGAGTATTCCGAAGTCTATGTCGAAGGGGAGGAGGATTTTTCTCATTTCGTCCGTCCACTCATCTCTTATGGCGCGGCCTCTTTCGGATGCGAGGCTTATGCTCTTCTCTCCGCGGGAGAGGTAGAACTGCCTGATGTCGTGTAGCAGGAGAGGCACGGAGTGGGCTTCCGCGATTTTCGCGGCTCTGCTTGCGGGATTGTCGGTGAGGATGGCTGCCGGCCTCCATGCTGGGGCATGTTGGCCGGCGATGGAATCGAGCAGTTTCTCCGCGTTGGTTCCGGAGCCGCTCATGAAGATGACTGCCCTTGGGGGCTTGGCGGCGGCTTTGAAAAAATCCAGGACTTCCATTAAAACGACTTGATATTTGGATTAGATGATGTAAAGTAGAAATTCTAAATCTGAAAAAGTCAAATACAAACTTTCGGAGGCTCATTTTATGAAAAAAGTGGCGTTGGCATTGGTGGCGGTCGCGGTCATGGCGGGGTCGGCGGTTCACGCCTGGGATTGGATGACGCCCTTCAAGGGGCCCAGCAAGGACATCAGGACCCTGATCATCGCCGGGAACTACACGAAGCATCGCGTTCTCGCCGAGCTGATCCAGCTCGAGACGAAACAGCCGATAGTTCTTCTGCCGGCCACGCCTGGCGGTAAGATATTCTTCATGCCAGCCAAGAACGAGGCTCTCGAGGTTGAAGACGCGAAGTTCACCAACTTCGTTAAGTTCACGAAGCCCGAGAAGATACTGATAATCGGCGATGGCGGTCCGGTCACGCAGTCGTTCATCGACAGGATAGACCCCTACCAGACCAAGATCGTGGTCCACAACAAGAACATGGAGATTGCCGCCGAGGAGATAGGCAGGCTGATGGACCTCACCGATCTTGCCGACGATTTCGCGGAGATAAACAAGGATCTGGAGAGCGGCAAGCTCTACAAATCGGGAAGCGAGGTTTCCGCTCCCGGCCCCGCGCTGCCCACGCCTCCGGCTGTGCAGCCTCTCCCCGCCGCTCCGGCTGGCGCCCCGGCACTAGCTCCCAAGAGCGAACCTGTCCTGATCAAGGACAGCGAAGTGGTTCCGAAGTGACGGATTGAGGATTTTTGATCTTGAAAAGCCGCAGGTTGAACCTGCGGCTTTTTTTTATGCATCTCGTATTGCAGTTCTCGCATGATGGCGCATGAGGGATCCGACGATTTTTTCCGAGCTTCTGCCGTCGCCGTAGGGTTTGGGGAGATTGCGTGGGATTTTGAATTCCGCGAATTTCGCGAAGGCGGAGAGTATTTTCCGTTTGTCAGCGCCTGTTATGATGTTCATTCCGGCCTTAGTGGTTTCGATCCATTCGGTCTCGTCGCGCATGGTGATGCATGGAGTTGCGAAGAAGAATGCCTCCTTCTGCATTCCGCCGGAATCGGTCATCAGCATCAGCGCGTTCTTCTCTAGCGCGACTGCCTGCAGGTAGCCGAGGGGAGGGGATCTGCGTATTCCGGGCGAAAGCTTCAGGCGGAGGGCTCCGAGAATTTTCACCGTTCTCGGATGGACCGGGAATATCACC
>CAZGJP010000063.1:0-7300 GCA_964526605.1 uncultured Lentisphaera sp. | reverse complement strand
GGGTAATTTTTATGGGGTTGGGTACGTGTAATTTTAACGGTTTTTGTTTTTCCGGGTATATAAACGGTTACTTCCTTGAGATTTCATTGGCGGCGGAGATTATCGAGCGCAGCCTATCCGGATGGTCGGTGTTCTCCGCCCTGTGGCAGGTCATCAGGATAAAGCCCTTCGGTTCCACTTCCAGTCTTTCGAGAAGGGAGGATTCTATTTCTGTCGAATGCTCGGAGAACAGCAGGGAAGTGTCGAACATTATGTCCCCTACGAGCCTTGCGGTCTTTGCAAGCCCTTCACGCCTGAGATTTTCGACGGCTGTCCGCGTCGAGCAGAAATTGATGTCGGCCAGATGGTCGGAGACTATCCTGTTCATCTCCTCCGGCATGCTCCTGTTGAATGAGCGCATTCCGGCCTCGACGTGGGCGATCTTCACCTTGAGTTTCGAAGCGACGAGCGCGCCGGCGAGGGTGGAGTTGGTGTCGCCGTAGATCAGGACGAAGCCGGGTTTCTCCCTTGCGATTATCCTCTCGAGGGGGGGCAGCATCTTCGCGGTCTGGACCGCGTGCGAGGCCGAGCCCGCCTTGAGGTTGTATTTCTCCTTCGGAATTCCGAGATCCTTGAAGAAGACATGCGACATGTCGGCGTCGTAGTGCTGTCCGGTGTGGACTATGACCTCCTCGATCTTGGCGCCGCCTGAGCGCATCCTGGCGATCGTCGCGGAGAGGGCGGCGGCCTTTATGAACTGGGGTCTGGCGCCGATGATGGTGAGTATCTTCATTTTTCAATCTTCTTTTCGGGGACTTTGATGGCGATGTGCAATTCGCGGAGCTGCCTGGGCTCGACCTCCGATGGAGCGTTCATCATCAGGTCCTGTGCCTGCTGGTTGAACGGGAAGGCGATGACCTCCCTGATGTTCGGCTCCTCGCAGAGCAGCATCACCATCCTGTCCACCCCGGGGGCTATCCCACCGTGAGGGGGGGCGCCGAACCTGAATGCGTTTATCATCCCGCCGAACCTAGAATCAACCTGTTCCCTCGTGTATCCCGCGATCTCGAAGGCCTTGTACATGATGTCCGGGCGGTGGTTCCTTATGGCGCCGCTCGAAAGCTCGACCCCGTTGCAGACGATGTCATACTGCCAGGCGAGGATGTCCAGCGGGTTCTTGTTCAGGAGGGAGTCCATTCCGCCCTGCGGCATCGAGAAGGGATTGTGGCTGAAGCCTATCTTGCCAGTCTCCTTGTCCGTCTCGAACATGGGGAAGTCCACTATCCAGCAGAATTTGAAGACGTCCTGTGCGATCAGGGAGAGCCTGTTGGCAAGCTCGGTGCGCACGGCTCCGCCGATCTCATTCGCCTTTTCAGGGCTGTCGGCAATGAAGAATATCGCGTCTCCATCTTCCATCCTTCCGATTTTCCTTATCGTGTCGAGTTCGGCCCTGGAGAGGAATTTCACTATCGGACTCTTCTCTTCTCCCCCGGAGAGGATGATGTATGCCAGGCCCTTTGCTCCGACGCTCTGGGCGAAGGCGATCATGTCGTCGTAGAACTTCCTCGGCTTGTCCGAAATCTTCTTCACGGTGATGGTCTTGACGGCCCCGCCGTTCTTGACCACGTTCGCGAAGGCGTTGAATCCGCTGGCCCTGAAATTCTCCGTCATGTCGGTCATCTCGAGGGGATTGCGCAGGTCCGGCTTGTCGGTGCCGAATCTCTCCATCGCCTCGCGGTAGGGGATTCGGACGAAGGGTGCCGCGTCCATCTTGCGCTTACCGAACTTGGAGAATATCTCCGACACGACCTTCTCGACGACGGCGAAGACGTCATCCTGTTCGACGAAGCTCATCTCGATGTCGAGCTGGTAGAATTCGCCCGGGGAGCGGTCGGCCCTGGCGTCCTCGTCCCTGAAGCATGGAGCTATCTGGAAGTATCTGTCGAATCCGGAGACCATGAGCAGCTGCTTGAATTGCTGCGGAGCCTGGGGCAGGGCGTAGAATTTGCCCGGATGGAGCCTGCTGGGGACCAGATAGTCTCGCGCGCCCTCCGGCGAGCTGCTGGTCAGTATCGGCGTCTGGAACTCGCAGAACCCAAGTTCCACCATGAGGCGTCTTATCTCGGAGATTATCTTCGATCGCATGATCACGTTGTGGTGCAGGCGTTCGCGGCGGAGATCGAGGAATCTGTATTTGAGGCGGAGGTTCTCCGGAGCGGAATCGTCCTGCGCTATCTGGAACGGGATCGTCTCGCTCTCGCCTAGAATTTCCATCGTCTCGGCGACCAGTTCGATCTCGCCGGTGGCGATCTTGCTGTTGACGGTCTCGGGAGTCCTGGCGACCACTTTTCCCGCGAAGGCTATGACGCTCTCCGTGCGCCAGTTCTCCGCGCTCCTGTAGAAATCCATCTGCGGGTTGACGACCACCTGGGTTATCCCGTAGTGGTCGCGCAGGTCTATGAAGACAATTCCGCCGTGGTCCCTGACGCTGTGCACCCATCCTGCGATTTTCGCAAGCCTTCCGACGTCGGAGCGTCTCAGTGCGCCGCAAGTGTCGGTTCTATATTTTGACATATCGACTCCTTTGATTTAGGAAATGCCCGAAAGGCCGGTAAAATAGCACTTGCCGGCGAATTTGCGAAATTCGCGGCTGGAGACGCAAATGGTTCGCTGGCGCGTGCCGCATCTCAGGGCTTGCCATCCAGCCTCCCCCCGCAGTATAGGCATTTGGATCCCAGCGCCGATATTTTTCTGCCGCATTTCGGACAGAGTTGCGTTTCAATTTCCTCTGGTATCGGCTTGCCGACTGGTATTCCGACCATGGAGGCGATTCCGTTCAGGGCATCCCTGCAACCCTCCTCGTCCGAGCTGTTTATCCGTATTCCGAGGATGAAAGGGGACGACTTGCCGCCCTGCATCTTGAAGAGCTTGTGCTTCTTGTTGTCGCGGGTGACGACCGATGCGATGTAGTTGTCCGTCGTGCTGTCTTTCGTCCTCACCTCCTCGTATTCGTAGTCAAGATACCAGAGGTCGGCGAATTTGAGGAAGACTTCGGATTTTGAGAGGAATATCCGCGTTCTGATCGTTAGCGTCTCGTTTTTGGCATCTATCGTTATCCTGCGGTCGTATGCGCCCAAAGTCACGAAGCGGTCTATCCGGGCCGTTCTGATCTCGATCATGCCGTCCATGAATTTTATATCTTCGAACATGCTCCCCCCTTGTGTTGTGAAAGGATCAATGGTATTCGATGAGATAGTATGGTGTCTTGTCCCGGGCCGTGTCAATTTTGAAGGAACCGTTTTCGAGAGGGATGGTGGTTCCGGTCCTCATCCCGTCGTGGTCGAGGATGTGGACCTGCGCGCCGCCTTTGCGCAGCAGCCTTATTTCGGCCCTGACAGGCTCCATCAGGATCGGGCCTTTCTTCTCGTCGCCGAAATCGGAGATTATCTTGTCCATCAGATAATTGGCTCCGGAATTCCTGCATCGTGCGATGGCCGACACAATGATCTGCTTGTCGTCGGAGAGATTTTTATCCGTGTTTTTCGCCGTCAGGAATATCGAGGCGAAACGGGATCTCGGTGTGATCTCCGCGAAATTCGCGGACAGCGTCCTGTCTTCGGCGAATCCGACTATCGCCTCGGTGCCCTCCGTCTCCACGGTGAAATATCCGTCCATCGGTTTCACGCCCGGACTCCAAAATAGCTCTCCAGTGTCGGAAGCATAGCCCCCGTCTTTTCTGAAATCGTCGAGATTGAAGGGGTGAGTTTGCGTTGGCTGGTCGACGAATGCGACGGCGACTCTGGCAACCGCGAGCGCCTCGGTCGGGACGACGCCGGTGCTGAAACTTTTCACGTCGTGCTCCTGGCGTGTCTTGTCCTGGAAACTCCATTCTCCCTTGAGCACGGATGGAAGGTGCACGTTCAGGGTGTGGGTGTTCTTCGCCTCTCTCACGTCGCCCCTTCGGACCATTCTGGAGACCGCCGGGAAAGAGCCGAGGATGTTGGGGGCGGCGACGTTCCAAGTGTTGTTTCTGGAGGTCTGCAACGCCCGCATGAATTCGCCCGGATCGCGGTTCTGGAACATGTATGATACGTCCCATCCTTGCAGTCCCATTCCGTATGCGCCGATGATTGCCGGGCCTTCAACGCCCCATTCGTTGGGCATGACGTGTATCCATTCGGAGAGCATGAATGGGCGGCCCTTCACCTGTTGGAAGGAACTTGACAATGTCCCCGAGCCGGGCAGGGCCAGCATTGATGTGTTGTTTATTATCTGCGGGCTTCCGCCACCGAAGTAGTTGTGCCTGTCCACTATTCCGATCTGCGCGTCCGAGTGGAGGTTCATGTAGTGGCTTGTTCCCTCGCCGGCCTGCCAGTTGGAGGCCAGAAGCGCGCCATCGTATCCGGCCTTTCTTATGGAATCGGACATTCTCCTGTATGTTTCATCCTGCAGCTCGGCCAGGAATCCGACCGTGTCGAGGAGGCGCGCCTTGCGGTTCTTCTGGCTTCCATCGAGCTGATCGGGCGAGTAGAACCATGGATTCCCTATCGGATAGATCCGATTGTCCTCCCAGCTTTCGTCCGGGAATCCCTCCGCCTTGAAGTTGCCGAGCATGTCCTCGCTCCATGCGGCGAGGAGTTTGTCCTTCGTCTTGTATTTTCTCTTCAGCCATGCCGCGAACGCCTCGCCGGCGCGTTTGCGCAGGGACGGGACTTTCTGAAGCACGCCCAATGTTCCGTAGAATAGAATGGAATCCTCGTTGGTGATTTCAATCACCGCGATAGCCGGATCCTGCGCATAGGTCATGCTGGTGTATGGGTTCTTGTGCTTCAGCAGATTTGCCATCTGCCTCATCTGCAGGTCCTGCAGCTCCAGTCCCAGATACATCGCACCGCCGCCGGTCTGCGCCACGCCGTCGTTCTCCTTGAATTCATCGAAGTATGGAATGTCCTTGCGGTTCGCCTGGCGCGGCTTCACATAGAAGATCGGCGAGAGCTTCACGAATATACCAGACTCCTTCAGCTTCGAGACGAAATAGTCCATCCGGTCAAGAGCCTCGGGATCGAATTCCGACGCGTCGTCCTTTTTGAGTATTCCCTGCCATCCGGCTCCATCCGCGTATTTGTGCAGGCGGACGGAGTTGATGCCGTATCTTTTGTACAGGGCGGCGCGCTTGTCGGCCAGATCCTTTTTCGGTGCGCAGTCGCCATAGCATACGTTGAGCCCCCAAAGCTTTATCGGCTTGCCTCCATAGAGCAGTTTTTCGTCTTCAATTACAATGCGGCCTTTCGCCCCGGCAGGCTCTTTGCTCCAGTCCGACATGTCGAGCAGGCTCTCCCCCGATGGATGCCCCGTGCCGGCGAACTGATACCACTTGTCGAAGTCGCGCGTGCCAGGCGCCTTGGTCGGGTCGCTGTATAGGGTGCATCCCCCGGGCAGTTCGACGGCGAGCTTGAAGGAGTAGTTTTTCCCCGCCTCGACTTTTCCCGAGGCGAATTCGAGGCGCAGCTGTCCTCCGTCGACTGGCACCGATATGGCCGGCGAGAGCCCGAGCTTGGTCGTGGCGCCGTCTTCTCCGGCGATTTCGATGTTCGATATCTTTCCGAATTCCCCGAAGACGTTGCGGGGCAGGGGGAGTTCGCCGGACATGGTCTCTCCGCTCCCGTTGACCGCCTTCCATGAGCCTTTCCTGATTCCGGGGAAGGAGCATCCGATCATTATCATCGTGATTTCCGAACTCTGCTCCGGGGTAAGCGATGCATCAACGGAAAATCCCTTCGAGGCGGGGCGATAGACCAGATTAGCCCTGAATCCCTTCGTGCTGCAGTTCAACGCCATGCTGTCGGATCCGGGGACGGCATCTCCCTTCCACCCCTGCCATCCCCAGTTCGGACCCCAGCCTCCGACGGAGATCTCCATGAAGCTGTTCTCCCCGCGCATCACCATCACGTCTGTCCCTCCGGTGTGGAGTGCGGTGAAATCATCAGCGCCTGAGATCGGATTGATTCCGCCAAGGAATCCTATGCCGGCGCAAGTCATGGGAATTATTGTTCTCCAAGCGAGGTTCGTCATGGGATGGCATCAAAGCTTGATTAGGTTCAGGAATTCATTTCTGGTGGTGCTCTTCGCGCGGAAGGCTCCGAGCATGGCCGATGTGACCATCATGGAGTCCTGTTTCTGCACTCCCCTCATGGTCATGCACATGTGCTGGGCCTCCATGACGACTCCTACGCCTATGGGCTTGATGGTTTGAAGTATTATGTCGGCGACCTGTCTGGTGAGGCGCTCCTGCAGCTGCAGCCTTCTTGCGAAGCAGTCGACGAGCCTGGACAGCTTGCTCACGCCGAAGACCTTGCCCCTGGGGATGTATCCGATGTGGCATTTGCCGTAGAAAGGCAGCATATGGTGTTCGCACATGCTGTAGAACTCGATGTTCTTGACGATTATCATGTCGTTGCATTCCTCCTCGAAGATCGCGCCGTTTATCAGTTCCTTGATGTCCTGCTTGTATCCGGATGTGAGGAACTCGAGCGATTTCTGGACCCTCCTCGGGGTGTCCCTGAGTCCCTCGCGGTCGGGATCTTCGCCGATGGCTTCCAGTATCCTTCTTATTTCATCCTGCATCTTTGATCTCCGTTTTTTTAGGATGTTCGGCCATCAGCTGTCCGCATGCGGCGCGGACGGTTCCGCCTTTTTCGATTCTTCTCGTGAACGGGACTTTACATTTCCGCAGCGTTTTTTCAAACTCGGCGACTGTCTGCCGGGACGGCCGCTTGAAGTCGCTGAAGGGATGTGGGTTGAAGGGGATGAGATTGATTTTCATCCCGTTCTTCCGGCAGAGGCGAGCGAGCTTTTCCGCGTCGCTCCTCCCGCAGTTTATCCCGTCGAGCATCACGTATTCCACCGTTACGATCCTTCCAGTGGTCTCCTTGTATCGCCTGCAGGCCGAGACAATATCATCTATGCCCGATTTCATATCCGGAACGATCTTCCTTCTCACCGCTTCGTCGGCCGAATGGAGTGATACGGCGAGGTTCCATTGGCGGCCATGCTCGGAGAGCTTTCGAATGCCGGGCACATGCCCGCTGGTGGATATCGTGATCCGGCGCGGGGACAGTCCGAATCCGGACGGGGAGCATATGACTTCCAGCGCGCGGAGCAGGTTGTCGAGATTCATGAGGGGCTCTCCTACGCCCATCACGACGATATTGTCCGGGAGCGAAGAGGAAATTTTCCGGCAGTGCACGAATTCCTCCAAGATCTCGTGCGCCTCGATGTTGCGCCTGAACCCGTCCTTTCCGCTTGCGCAGAAGAGGCAGCC
>CAZGJP010000062.1:1642-11715 GCA_964526605.1 uncultured Lentisphaera sp. | reverse complement strand
ATTAGGTAATGGCCCTCCCTTGGTTTCTTAAAATGGCTTGTTAAAAATACAAACGGCCCAAGAAGAATGCGTGGAAGCCATGCTTGCATCCCGAAAACAGCCTGACAATCAAGAGCACGCCGCATTGCCATCAGGCTTAAAATTTTTTACAAGGAGGAAGCGAAGACAAGCAAGTTCCGCTCTTCCACCCCGTGGCGCCAGGAATGAAATCGTCCTTTCTATCCTTCACCTTTCGGGTTCCGCCGGGAGTGTGGTTTTCTCGAAGTATTCGAGTTCGTGTTCGAGGAATCTTCTGGCCTGGGAGTAGAAGTTGAATGGCATGTCCGTGACAAAGAACTTCTCCCATCCCTTCTGTCCTGGATCGGCGCCAATTCCCAGCGACGATATCCTGTCGGCCGCGAATTTCGCGCAGGATTCGGCGCTGTCTATGATTTCGACTCCGGCGGGGAGGCGGGACGAGAGGGTTCTTCTTATCAGCGGGTAATGCGTGCAGGCCAGGAGCAGGATGTCCGACCGCCGCATCGGGATGCCTTTTAGATACATTTCCGCGGCGGCGGACGCGATTTCGCTGTCCTGGAGCCCCTCCTCCACGATTGGGACCAGCAGAGGGGTGGCTATGCTTCTGACATTGACCGACGGGTCCAGCGCATGTATTCCGCGGCGATATGCGTCGCTTGAGATTGTGGCCCTGGTGCCTATGATTACGACGGATGACGCTTTTCTCTGCATGCATGCCGATATGCCTGCGTCGAGCACTCCTATCACGGGAATATGAGGGAAGGCCTTTTCGACCTTGTCGAGGGCCACGGCGGAGACGGTGTTGCATGCGGCGACTATGGCCTTCACCCCTTTTTCAGCCAGGAATTTGGCGTCCTGGACTGCGAATTTCGCGATGTTCTCTGGGGATTTGTCGCCGTAGGGGACTCTGGCGGTGTCGCCGAGATAGACGACGTTTTCATTGGGCAGGGCTTTGCGCAGGGCCGAGACCACTGTGAGTCCGCCGAGGCCCGAGTCGAATATGCCTATGGGTCTGTTGTCTGCTTGATTCATGCTTCCATCATGACGGCGATTTCGTCGCAATTGTCTTTTTTCGGGCATTTGGAGCAGTCGGCCCAGATTTTTTCCGGGAAGAGCTCCTTGTGGACGATTTTGAATCCCATTCTAGTGAAGATGTTTGGTCGGTATGTGAGTGCGAATATTCTCTTTGCGCCCCGTCTTTTCATGCCTGAGACGCATTTTCCGACGAGAGCCGATCCTATTCCCTTTCCGTTTTGCGACGGGATGACGGCGAGGGATCTGATTTCCTGGAGGCCGCGCCCAAAGTCTCTCGAGGCGCAGCATCCCACTATTTGCGTTTTGATTCTGGCGACCATGAATGCTCCGATGTGTTTTTCGATTTCCTCCTTGCTGCGCGGGAGCAGAAGTTTTCTTTCGGCGTATTTTGCGAGGATGGCCTGGATTTTCGCGGCGTCGCTCTTGCGTGCCCTGCGGATTTCGCGCGGGGTTTGGATTTTGGATCGGGATTTTTTGGACGGCATGTTTTATCCAACCCGTGGGATTCGGAGCAAATTCATTCCGTGAAGAAGCCTATCCTGCGGAACTTCGCATATCTTTCCTCGAGGATGTCTTCCGTCTTGGACGCGGAAAGTTTCTTCAACGTCTTCTTTATGTAGTCCTTGAGCAGTGCCGCCGCCGAATCCCAGTCGCGGTGGGCTCCGCCGAGGGGCTCCGGGACTATGTCGTCTATTATTCCAAGCCCCATGAGATCCTTGCCCGTGAGCTTGAGCGCCTCCGCGGCCTTCGCGGAATACTTCCTGTCCTTCCAGAGTATCGCGGCGCATCCCTCCGGGGTTATCACCGAGTAGTAGGAGTTTTCCAGAAGGGCGACCCTGTCGCCGACGCCGATGCCGAGGGCCCCTCCGCTGCCTCCTTCTCCTATCACCACGACTATGAACGGGACGGCGAGGCCGAACATTTCCCTCAGATTCACGGCGATGGCCTCTCCGATGTGTCGCTCTTCGGATGCGATGCCGGGGAATGCTCCGGGGGTGTCTATGAGCGAGATTATCGGCCTGCCCGCCTTTTCGGCCAGCTTCATGAGGCGCAGCGCCTTCCTGTATCCCTCCGGGTGCGGACATCCGAAATTCCTGTGGACGTTCTCCTTGATATTCCTGCCCTTCTGCGTGCCGATGATCATCACCGGTTCTCCATCGAGCTTGGCGAATCCGCCGACTATGGCCGGGTCCTCCGCGAAGCGCCTGTCTCCGTGGAGTTCCATGAAGTCGGTGAAAATCCTGGAGACGTAGTCCAGGGTGTATGGCCTCTCGGGATGTCTTGCCAACTGCACCTTCTGCCATGGAGAGAGGCTCTGATATATGGTCTTCTTCGTCTCGTTTATCTTCTCGCGGAGCTTTTCTATTTCATTTTCGACATCGAGGTTGCTGTCGGCTCCCATCTTTTGGAGCTCCTCTATTTTCGCCTCGAGGTCGTATACCGGTCTTTCGAAGTCGAGAATGGCGGCCATGATCAATCCTCTATTATGACTGTTGTTTTCTGTGGGGCCATGGAAAAGAGCTCCTCGACCTCCTCGTTCCTCATACGGACGCATCCGTTGCTCGTGGCCTGTCCGATGCTGTCGGCCTCCCACGTGCCGTGTATCCCGTATCCCTTCAGGCTTTTGTCGGTGGATCCGACCGGAGCCAGAGCCAGCCAACGTGTCCCGAGTATGTTCTGCTTGTCTCCAAACGGTATCGCCTTGCCATCGGTATACCATACCGGGTCCTTCTGCTTCATTGAAATCTCGAATTCGCCGGAGGGGGTGCGTCCCTGGCGTCCGATACCGACCTTGTAGACCTTGAAGAGCTTGTCTCCGTCGAAGAGGCGCAGCTCCATGCGCGACTTGGAGACCTTGATGCTCCATTCACCCTGGTAGATGCATAGGGTTTTGCCCGGGAATATGGTATGGCTGCCGGGGTCCATCCGGTTCGCGGTCTGGACGGCCTCGACCGTTGTCTTGAACCTGTCGGCGATCTTCACCAGCGCATCTCCTTTCTCGATGGTGTAGAGTTTTTTCTCGGGGCACGGGATGTCGCTCTTGAAAATCTCTACATTGACCTTCCCGAGCATTTCCTCTATCTTCGCCAAGGCCGGGCTATGTGCCGTTGCAGCGCTATGCATTTCATAAAGCATCTTCCTGGCCTCGACCAGGTTTCCGGAGGAGATCATGTTTTCCGCCGCCTGTATCCGGGATGCCAGGTCGCCCGGGATCTGCGTTTCAGACAGCTTCCTGTCCACGGTTCTTCCTTCTTCCTGGCCGGGCGGCTTCGCCTTGCTGTCGGCGGGGGGCGGGGGCTTCTTCTCTTCCACTGGAGGCGGAGTCTCGTCCTTCTTCTCCACCGGAGCCGAACTCTGCGATCCGGTCCTCACTATCAGGAAGAGCACCGCGATCGTCACCGCCCCGACGGTGGCGAGGATGATCCAGAAGAAAGGGGATTTCTTCTCCGTCTTGTATCCTGAAAAAGGCGGAGTCTTCTGGTTCACATGTATGAAATCATCCTTTGGGGACATGATGCCGGGCTCTCCGTGTTGCCGGGTGAACATCCGGCGGGCCACGTTTCTCCGCCGGTAGGCCAGCACGAATCAGGCAGGGGAACGAACCTTGCCAAATCCATGCGCCTTGTGCTGGCCATAATTATACTTTGAAAGACGATTTTTGCAAGATCCTTCTGCGCTGTGGAAGGATTTCCGTGGCGCTCAGGCTACTTCTTGCCTTTCGATGCCTTGGCCGCCCTTTCCCTCGCCTTGACTCTTTCCAGATACTTTTTCCTTCTGGCCCTCTTTATAACCTTGTTCGTCTGCTGTCCCATTTTGTCCTCCGGGATTTGTTTTATGTCTTTAACACTATGTTCACGAGTCTGTCGGGCACGGAAACCGTTTTCAGAACAGTCTTGCCGGCGAGAGCCGGAACCACCTCGGGATTTTCCATCGCCATTTTCACGAGGGCGTCCTTGTCCGTTCCGGCCGGGGCCTTGAAGCGGGCCCTTGGTTTGCCGTTTATCTGGACGAGAATCTCGACCTCGTCGGCCTTCGCGAGATTCGCGTCGAAGCCGGGCCATTCCGCGAGCGAGACCGGTGCCGGCTTGCCCAGCCTTTCCCACAGCTCCTCCGCAATGTGTGGAGCGAACGGACAGAGTATCCTGACGAATGATTCAGCGGCCTCGCGCGGAATGTCGGCCCCTCTGGATAGTTCGTTTATGCATATCATCATTTGGCTGACCGCCGTGTTGAGGTCGAGGCTGTCTATGTCCTCCGAAACCTTCTTCACCGTCGCGTGCAAAATTCTCTCCTCGTCGCGAGTCATCTGGCGCTCCGCGATATTCATCTCGGTGAACGTCTTCCATACCTTTCTGATGAAGCGGTCCACTCCGGCTATTCCCTTGGTGTCCCATGCCGCCGCCTGGTCGAACGGCCCAATGAACATCTCGTAGACTCTGAATACGTCGGCCCCGTGCTGGCGGACGACATCGTCCGGGTTGATGACGTTGCCTCTGGATTTGGACATCTTCTCTCCGCCCTCGCCCAGGACCATGCCGTGGGATGTTCTCTTCTTGTAGGGCTCCCTTGTGGGGACGAGTCCGCTGTCGTGGAGGAATATGTTCCAGAATCGCGAATAGAGCAGATGGAGGGTGGTGTGCTCCATTCCGCCGTTATACCAGTCCACCGGCATCCAGTATTTCAGCTTTTCCGGATCCGCAAAGGCGCTGTCGTTGTCCGGATCTATGTAGCGGAGGAAATACCATGAGGAGCCGGCCCAGTTCGGCATGGTGTCGGTCTCGCGCCGGGCCGGGCCTCCGCATTTCGGGCACTTGGTGTCAACCCACTCGGAGATGCCAGCCAGCGGGGACTGTCCGCTGTCGCAAGGCTCGTATCTGTCCACATCGGGGAGCAGCAGCGGCAGTTCGCTCTCGGGTAGCGGCACCCATCCGCAGCCATGGCAATGGACCATGGGAATGGGCTCGCCCCAGTATCTCTGGCGCGAGAAGACCCAGTCGCGCAACTTGTATTTGACTGATTTTCCGCCGATGCCGCGTTCTTTCAGCCAAGCTATTGTCTTCGCCTTCGCGTCGCCGACGTTCATTCCGTTGATGTCGAGTCCGTCCGCGTTCGCCGAATTGATCAATTCGCCATCCCCGGTCCAACAGGCTTCGCCCTCGAGCGCTTTCTCCACGGAAACTCCGGCCTTGGCCGCGTCGCCGGGAGCAGGCCTGTTTATGCAGCGTATCGGGAGTTTGAACTTCCTGGCGAACTCGAAATCCCTCTCGTCGTGCGCGGGGACGGCCATGATGGCCCCGGTCCCGTAGCTGGTCAGGACATAGTCGGCTATCCATATTGGTATGTCGGCTCCATTGACCGGATTGACCGCGTACGCTCCGGTGAAGGCGCCTGTCTTCTCCTTGTTCTCCTGCCGCTCGATGTCGCTCAATTTCGCGCAGCGCCGCCGGTATTCCTCCACCTCGGCGGTCCTGTCCGGCGTCGTGATGCGCCGGACGAGCTCATGCTCCGGCGCGAGCACCATGTATGTGGCTCCGAAAAGCGTGTCGGGACGGGTGGTGTAGACGCGGATTCTATCCTTGCCGTTCTTCAGCCCGAAGTCGAGCTCGGCGCCGTCGGAGCGGCCTATCCAGTTGCTCTGCTGGGCCTTGATCTTGTCGAGGAAATCCAAGTCTTTCAGACCATCGAGGAGCTTGTCGGCGTAGGCGGTGATCTTCAGCATCCACTGTTCTATCTCCCTCTTCTCGACCTTCCCGCCACAACGTTCGCAGGCTCCATCCACGACCTCTTCGTTTGCGAGCCCGATCTTGCACGAGAGGCACCAGTTTATCGGAATCCTCGCCTTGTATGCAAGTCCCTTTTCATGGAGCTTGAGGAATATCCACTGGGTCCAGCGGTAGTATCCGGGGTCCGAGGTGGATATGACCCTGTCCCAGTCGAAGGAGAAGCCCAGCGACTTGAGCTGGCTCGTGAAGCGCTCTATGTTCTTTCTCGTGATCTTCGCCGGATGTATTCCGGTCTTTATCGCGTAATTTTCCGTCGGCAGGCCGAAGCTGTCGAAGCCCATCGGGAAAAGGACGTTGAATCCCTGCATGCGCTTCTTCCTGGAAAGTATGTCGAGCGCGGTGTAGGAGCGCGGATGCCCCACGTGCAGTCCATCGCCCGAGGGATACGGAAACTCGACAAGGCAGTAGAATTTCTTTTTTTCCGAGAAATCCTCTGCGCGGAAGGTCTTGTCCTCCTGCCAGAACTCCTGCCATTTTCTCTCTATTTTCGCGAAATCGTAGTCCATCTCCTCTCGGAACACCTCTTTTATTCTTCCCGCTTCCGCTTTTGCCAAGCCGGTAAGATATATCAATCCGGCCTCTTTTCAACGTGATGTCCGTGCGGACAGGCATGACACACCAGGCCGAAGGCGGCGCCCGCCACCTTGCATTTTTCCATCCCTGACACTATATTCTTGTTCCACAGCACTCCAGTTAGACAGGTGGCGCGGACCAAGATGGATGAAGAACCCTTCAAGACTGTGAAAATCAGTTCCACGGAAGCAACCAGGATTTGCATCGTGGACGACGACAAGTTTGTCGTGGACATGATGGGAAGATCCCTGAACATGGCCGGCTTCGGCCGGATCGGCATATACGATAGCGGCGAGAATTTCGTGAAGGAAGTGCTTGAGGAGGGAAGAGGCGTGGGGATTGTCATCTCCGACCTTGTCCTTCCGGGCATGACCGGCTTCGAGCTATGCAGGAAGGTCAAGCAGGCCCGGCCCGAGACCCCCGTCATACTCATATCCGGCTTCGACATAGAGGACATACACTCGAAGGTGCTCGAAAGCGGAGCCGACGACTTCATCGCCAAGCCATTCAACCCCATCGAGCTCAACACCAGGATAAAACTGCATCTGGCCAGAGCCGAGAAGACGAATTCATACATCGCCGAGAAAAGAGGCCAGATCAAGTCGCCAAACAACATGCCGTTCATAGGCGACAAGGTCGGCGACTACATCATAACCGACACCATTGGATGGGGAAAGTCGTCCTTCATATTCAAGGCCACCAGAAAGGCAAGCAAAACAGTATACGCGCTCAAGATGCTCGCCGCGCACGCCGCTGGATTCAAGGACATGGCCTCCCGCTTCGAGAATGAAGTCGGGATGATGGAGAAGATCAAACACCCCAACGTGGTCTCATTCGTGGATAAGGGCATGCGCGACTCCATCCCATACGTCGTGATGGAATACATCAACGGGCTCGACCTCGAGAGTTTCCTGATAACCAAGGGGAAGGTTCCCGTGCAGGAGGGCCTGGCCGTCTCGCACGGCATAGCCTCGGCGATAGCCGAAGTCCACGACCATGGGATAATCCACCGCGACATCAAGCTCAAGAACATCATATTCGACATAGCCAGCAAATCCCCGAAGCTTATAGACTTCGGGATTGCGAAAGAGTCCGAGTCCACCCATCTGACCCGGGACGGATTCGTGCTTGGGACGCCGATATACATGGCCCCGGAGATATTCGAGGGAGAGGATGCCACGGCGAAGTCCGACATATATTCCTTCGGTGCGACAATATACCACCTGCTCACCGGATCCCCGCCATTCGTGGGGGAATCATCGCGCGACCTTTACAGGAAGCATCTGGCTGAAACGCCACCGCCAATGGCCAAGTTCAGGGACGACATTCCGGACGACATCGAGCGGCTTGTCTCGCACGAATGCCTTGCGAAAGCCCCGTCCAGGAGGCCGGATTCGATGCGCAACATCGAGGACAGGCTGAAGAAACACTTGAGAAAGCTCGGATGATGGGAGACCTGTAAACTCTTCCTTGTTTCTTTTCTGGAAAAGCCCGGCCTCTGTGTTATAGTAGCCGTCCAGAGGGGGCGGCGTATGTTTTTAGATTGCGTGCGGCGTTTCGCCGCGCTTGCGACATTACCCGCCACAGTCCATGAAATTTCATTTCATGGACTTTAGAATGGCTGCGCCAAGAGGATGTGAAGTAAATTCCGCCGCCCCCTCTGTCCTTCAATTGGCACTGGAGACGTGATGAGCTTGCTTTCCTGGATATTCGGCGGGAGGAAGCCGGGCAGGCGTGATTTCCGCATCAGGGTGGAGAGAGTTTTGGGGCCGTGGAAGCCGCATCAAGGTTCCGCCGTCATTTCCGGGACGAGACTGCCGAAGTCGTTCGATGTGCCGCCGGAGTTGCTGTCCGAGGATGCCTCCGCCAGTCGGACGACATTTTCCCAGGCGCTGTTTCCATACTGGCTGCGCATAGACCCTTCCTTCGCCGGATTTCTCGCCAGCAGGATACGTGCAGGCGAGATGTACGTGAGGAAGGAGATTCCCAGGGAGGGCAAGGCGCCCCGGGAGATATCCGTGCCTGCGCCAGTGCTCAAGTTCGTCCAGCGCAGGATACTCGCGAGGCTTCTCGATCAGATAGACATCCATCCCGCGGCCCACGGCTTCGTGGGGGGCCGTTCGATATTCACGGCGGCGGCACCCCATGTCGGCAGGAGGATGGTCGTGGCGCTCGACATCAGAGATTTCTTCGGGAGCATATCGTTCCCGAGGGTGCTCGGCTTGTTCAAGTCGCTTGGGGTCGCGAAGAAGCAGGCGCTTCTACTCGCGTCCCTATGCACTTTCGAGAAGAAACTTCCCCAGGGCGCGCCCACGAGCCCGGCAATCAGCAACATCATATGCAGGAGGCTCGATTCACGCATCACCGGGATCTGCCGCCGGCACGGTTTCAACTATACAAGATACGCCGACGACCTTGTCTTTTCGGGCGACGAGAAGCTGGTCGGGTTCATACGCATATTCAAGGATATAGTCGCGAAGGAGGGATTCACTGTGGCTGAGGAGAAGACCTTCATCCGCAGGAGCGGTTCGCGCCAGAGGATTCTCGGCCTCAATGTGAACACAAAGCTGTCTGTGCCTAGAAAGGTGCGCAGGACCCTCAGGGCCATGGCCCATGCGCAGTCGCGGTCGGGAAGTCCGGAAGAGGGCATGAAATCGTTCATTCTCGGCCATGCGGCCTTCATGAAGCCAGCCCATCCGGAGCAGGCGGAAAGGCTGAGGAATCAAGTTGGACGTCTGCCATGAGGGTGCCTCATCCATACAGGACGACGCTGGAACCGCGAAGTTCGCAAAGGCGGATTCTCGACATGATATTCGGGGAGAAGTCTGGCGACAGGAAGATATACATATCGAGTCCTCCTGGCTCTGGGAAGACCATCGTGGGGCTGATGGCCGCGGCGAGGATGCAGGTTCCGTCTCTGGTGCTTGCGCCGACCACGGCGATACAGGGCCAGTGGATTGACAAGGCGCGTCTTTTCGTTTCCGATGATTCCCATCCCTTCGCTTCGATTGATCCTCTTGATCGAGCTCCGGTAACCGTTCTCACATACCAGTCGCTGGCCCGTGGGAATGATATGGGAGCGGATGAGAGGATTGCGATAATAGCAGATTGGCGCAGGGAGCTTCTCGAAGAGGGGTGCGGCGAAGTGGAGGCCGAGTCATGGCTTCGCGACTTCGAGGAGAACAATCCCGAGCGATTCAATCTCTCGCTGCTGCGCAGGTGGAGGCGGAAGCGCGAGAGGAGCGATGTTTCCAGTTCGGTGGTTTGCGAGGAGGCGTCGGGCACCATGGATCTGCTGCGGGAGTCCGGCGTGGGGCTTGTGATATTCGATGAATGCCACCATTTGGCCGGCTACTGGGCGCAGGTCGCAATCGAACTTGAGCGAAGGCTTGGCGCTCCGCGACTGATAGGGCTCACCGCCACGCCACCTTCGCCCGAAGACCTCCAGGACTGGGAGCTCTCTCTGCACCAGGAGCTTCTCGGGGAGCCGGACTACCGCCTGCACAGTCCGGCCTTTGTCCGGGACGGGGCCCTGGCGCCATATCAGGATCTTGTATTTTTAACGCTACATACTGCTCTGGAGGTTTACTAAATAAGAACATCAAGAAAAAACAACCCCAAGGTAATAGAAATTTAAAAAACCCACGGGGGAAAACAATTTCC
>CAZGJP010000062.1:0-1632 GCA_964526605.1 uncultured Lentisphaera sp. | reverse complement strand
TACAGCTCCGGAGCTGGACTATATAAGGAGCTGCAGCAAAACCCTCGCCGAGGTTCTAGCTCTTGTCGAAAACCACGGGGGGACTACACTTTCCGCCTGGCTTTTGGCGGAGTTGAAGGAGATTCCGGAGAAGTCTTTTGCGGGCGCGCTGAGACGCCGGGCCGCTTTCATATCGGCGGCCGTGAGACAGCTCAAGAAATTGTCTCGTCCGGTGCCGAGGGGGCTTGCGAATTTCGCAGATGGCCAACCAAGCCTCGAGGAGGAGGCCGATCTTGTGGGACGCTATGCGGCATCATGTCTTCTCGTGAGCGGGAGGGAGTCCGACAGACAGCTTTATGGAAGGCTTTCAAACGCGTTCAGGCCATTGGGCTACGTGTTGACGGAGAAAGGGCTTCGCAACTGCCAGTCAACGGTAGGAAGGATTCTCGCGATGTCGAATTCCAAGATGGACGCGGTGGTGGGCATTCTGGAATCCGAGATGGAATCAATGGGAGGCATGCTCAGGGCGCTGGTGGTAACCGATTTCGAGAGGTCCAGCGCGATGTCCGGCAAGGATCTGTCCGAAATGCTGTCGGAGGAGGCCGGAGGCGCCATCGCCGTATTGAGGACCTTGACATCGAATCCGTCGGTGGACGCTCTCGATCCGGTGCTTGTCACCGGACAGTCGCTGATGGTTGACGACGATCTTCTGCCGAGATTCTTGGAGGAGGCCCGGAATTGGTTCGCCGAAAGGGGGATTTCTGCGGAGATCTCATCTTCTCCGGACGGGGGGTTCTTCAGGATACGCGGATCGGGGAGGGAATGGAACACCCGCAACTATGTGGCGATGAGCACGTCTCTGTTCGAGAGGGGGGTTACGCGCTGTCTGGTCGGGACCCGCGGTCTGCTCGGAGAGGGATGGGATTCTCTGACCGCCAACACATTGATAGATCTTAGTGCGGCGGCGACGGAGACCAGCGTGAACCAGCTCAGGGGCAGGGCGATAAGGCTCGATCCAGGGTGGCCGGAGAAGACATCCAACATCTGGGACATAGTTTGCATGGCTCCGGAATTCGAGAAAGGGCTCAGCGACTACGCGAGGTTCTCGCGGAAGCACTCGAACTACTATGGGATATGCGACGACGGCGCAATCGAATACGGTCTGGGCCATATACATCCGGCACTGACCGGAGCGGGCCCGGAGGATGTCGCGCTCAATGCGGCGGTCTTCAACGCCGAGATGCTCGAGCGCTCGCGCAGTAGAAAGACGGCGAGGGAGAACTGGCGCATAGGAGAGGCCTACGAGAACCGGCACATGAAGGCGGTGGAGATAAAGGCCGACAGTTCGCTCGACAATGAATTCGTGGCTGGTGGTCTCCGCCTCGGCGGAGCGGAAATGGGCGTCTCGGGGAGGCTGAAGCTGATCTCGCAGGCCGTCTTCGAGGCGCTTGCGGATGGGGGGATATTCGAAAGTTCCGGCGCAAAGCTGGAGATAAGCCGCCGTGCGGACGACTACTTCAGGATATGCATGGATGGCGCGAGCGAAAGGGACATATCCGCCTTTTCGGAGTCGCTCGACGAGCTCTTCAGACCCGTGGATGAGCAGAGATACATGATTCCGCGATGGGAGAGGATACGCAAGGACAACTGGTT
>CAZGJP010000061.1:0-11762 GCA_964526605.1 uncultured Lentisphaera sp. | reverse complement strand
GCCCTCCACGTTACCGATGAAGTTCATAGGCATCTCGGACAGTTTTTTGAAGACTTCCTTCGTCAACTCGTTGCCCTTGGTTTCCTCCTCGCCGATGCTAAGGAGGCCGACCCGCGGATTCCTCATGCCAAGCGCCGTCTGCGCATAGACGTCCCCCATCACCGCGAATTGTATCAGGTTAATCGGCTTCGAATCTATGTTCGCCCCGGCGTCTATCAGAACGAAAGGGCCCTTCTCGCTAGGCATTATCGCTGCTATGGCCGGGCGGTCGACTCCCTCCAGCAGCCTCATCTTGACAGTCGTCGCAGCGACCGCGGCGCCAGTGTGGCCGGCGCTCACGACAGCCTCCGCGCGGCCCTCCTTCACGAGAGTGGCCGCCACCGTTATGGAAGAATCCTTCTTCGACTTGATGGCGACGGTCGAGGCGTCGCTCATCAGCACCGTCTCCTCCGCATGCACAATCTCGACCCTCTCGTGGCCCTTGAGCCCGTTCTCCACCAGAAGGGGATCCAGGACATCGGTCTTGCCCACGATGATGAGACGGACGCAGGGGTAGCTCTCCAGAGCCTCCTTCGCTCCCCTTATCGCCGCCTGCGGGGCGTAGTCCCCGCCCATCGCGTCAAGAGCAATCTTCATTTCGTCTTTCCTTTCTTCGTCTTCGGCGTGACCGCCTGCACCCCGCCGTAGGTCCCGCATGACTTGCAGACCCTGTGGGGATGGACGGGCGAGCCGCACGATGTGCAGCTGTTCGACTGGACGCCGAGATAAGGCCTTCCGGCCTTGATCTGGCGCTTCTTCATCTTAGACTTTTTTCTTCTTGGATTTGCCATGTGACGCTCCTTTGGTTTTCTTCGCCGGCCCCAGTTCCACCTTCAAGCCGTCAAGCCCGTCCCACGCCCCGCTGGCAGGCGGGTCATCCCCGCGGCAGCCGCAGTCCCCGTCGTTCAGGTCCGCGCCGCACGACGGGCACAAGCCCCTGCATCCCTCGGCGCATGCTAGGTTTGAAGGTGAAGCTAACAATATATCCTCCCTAAGATCAGGAATCAAGTCAAATTCCCTGTCATCCTCCTTTTTATAGAAATGGCTCAGGTCGCGAACCGGAATCTCGAAGTCGAAGCTACGAAGGCAGCGGACGCAGCGGCGGGTTGTCCGCGCCGAAATCCAGCCAGTCAGCATCGCGCCCCCCGATATCGGGCTCACGAGAAGCTCGTAGCGGACGTCCCCGAAGCTGACCAGTTCGTCGTCGGATATGTCGAAGCAGTCCGCCGGCGCAGTCCCCTCGAGCCCGAGCGGAGCGCGTTCTATCTGGTTGAAGTTGAAGGAAAGCCTGAACTTCATCTCCCGCCTCTCATCTCATCCATCACGATCTTCGGCACGAATGGCGACACGTCGCCGCCAAGCGAGACTATCTCCTTTATCATTCTCGAACTCACGAACGAATACTGGGGACTTGGCATCAGGAACACAGTCTCGAACTTCGAGTTTATCTCCCGGTTCATCATCGCCATCTGGAACTCGTACTCGAAATCGGATATCGCCCGCAGCCCCCTCACCACCGTCGACACGTCGTATTTCTCTATCGCCTCCACGAGAAGCCCCTCGAACGATATCACCTCGGCGTTGGCTATGTCCGAACATGTCCTCTTCAGCATCTCGACCCGCTTCTCGAGACTGAACATCGGCTCCTTCGACGTGTTGATCGCGACAGCGACTATCAGCTTGTCGAAAAGCGCCGCCGCCCGGCGCACCACGTCAATGTGGCCAAGTGTCACAGGGTCAAATGTCCCGGGGAAGAAAGCCGTCCTCATGGCGTCTCCAAAAGCGCCTCCCCTGGACGGGGAGAACGCGGATTATGTTTCATGAAAAAATCCTAATATAATTGACCATCCGCTCATTTCAACATGGCGACAAGTTCCCAGACGACGACAAGCGCCCCGGCGCACATGCAGTAGTAGCCATACTTCGAGAGAGTCCCTTTCCGGACGGATTCTATCACCATCTTCAACGCGGCGTATCCGACCGCGGCCGACACGGCGAAACCAGTCAGCAGCGCCAGATGGCCAGATGCATCGGCCACTTTTTCGGGCTTCAGGAAAAGCGGCGCGATCTCCACAATCGCCGCTCCGGCAATCACTGGAATGGACATGAGAAAGGAATAGGTTGACGCGTCGCGCCTCTTCATATCGAGACGGAGGCACGCGCATATCGTCGAGCCCGATCTCGACACCCCGGGGAGAATCGCGACAAGCTGGGCGAACCCGACCAGCAGCGCATCGCCGAACCCCAAATGCTCCATGTCCTTCGACTGCGCCTGATGTCTCCCGGGAAGACGCAGCAGTATCGCGGATGTTGCAAGAAGCCCAAGTCCGGCGACGAGCGGGGAATCGAAGATGATTTCGTCCAGGCCGGAGAGCTTCAGCCCGACCCCGACCAGCCCGGCCGGAACGCTTGACACGGCTATCAGCAGCATGAGGCGGTGAGAGGACAGCACGGCCCGTATCTCCCTGAAGTAGACGGACAGCACCGATACAAGCGTCCCGGCATGCAAGGTCGCCGCGAGGAGCACCGAATCCTCCTTCACGTCAAGAAGCTTGCCCAGGAGGACCAGATGCCCTGACGAGCTCACCGGCAGGAATTCCGTCAATCCCTGCGCTACTGCGAGAATTACCGTCTTGAAGAGTTCTCCCATCCGGTTCCTCCGCTTGTCTTTTCACTGTTGGACTGCTAATATAGCCCACCGAAAACGAATTTCATGCGGTGCCCATATGTTCAAGCTCTTTTCCGGATTCAAACCGGCGGGCGACCAGCCCGATGCAATAGCCAGATTGTCGGACGGGATCCGCCGCGGAGACAAATACCAGACCCTCCTCGGAGTGACAGGATCCGGCAAGACCTTCACCATCGCAAATGTCATCGAGAAGTTCCAGATGCCCGTGCTCGTCCTCTCCCACAACAAGACCCTCGCCGCCCAACTCTTCAGCGAGTTCAAGGCATTCTTCCCGGAAAACGCCGTCGAATTCTTCATCAGCTACTACGACTACTACCTGCCGGAGGCATACATCCCGCAGACCGACACATACATCGCGAAGGATGCAAGCATCAACGAAGGCATCGAACGCCTCCGCCTCTCCGCGACAAGCGCGCTCGTCGAAAGAAGCGATGTCATAATAGTCGCTAGCGTATCGTGCATCTACGGCCTCGGCTCCCCGGAGGACTTCACCGAAATGTCCGTCGTGGTCCAAAAGGGCGCGAAAATGAAGAGAAAAGACTTTCTCGACTCCCTCGTCAGAATCCAATACGACAGGAACGATGCCGCCCCGCAGAAGGGACAGTTCCGGGCCCGCGGAGATTCCGTCGACGTCTTCTTCCCGGACAGGGACTTCTTCGCCAGGGTCGGATTCTGGGGGGACGAGATCGAAAGCATCTCGCTCCACGATCCGCTAACAGGCAAGCTTCTGGAGAGGAAGGAGAGGATTGTTTTCTTTCCATGCAAGCATTTCGTCATACCACAGGACAGGATGGAGCGAGCCGTGGGACGGATAAAGACGGAGCTGGCCGGGAGGGTGAAGTACTTTGAAGAGAATAACCTCCTTGTCGAAGCACAGAGAATACACCAGAGGACCATGTTCGACATCGAGATGATGCACGAGACGGGATACTGCTCCGGAATCGAAAACTACTCGCTCCACCTTTCCGACCGCGCCCCGGGACAGCGCCCGTTCTGCCTCCTCGACTTCTTCCCGCAGGACTTCATCACCGTAGTAGACGAATCCCACGTCACCATCCCACAGCTCAGAGCCATGTTCAAGGCCGACAGAAGCCGCAAGGAGACACTGGTCGAACATGGATTCAGACTGCCATCGGCCCTCGACAACCGCCCGCTCACGTTCGACGAATTCCAATCCCTCACATCGAAAAGAACGCTTTTCGTCTCGGCCACCCCGGGAGACTACGAGCTCGGACTTTCGGGACAGCCCGTCGAGCAGGTCGTCCGGCCGACAGGCCTCCTCGACCCGGAAGTCTCCATCCGCCCACTCGACGGCCAGATCGAAGACCTCGTCTGCGAAATTCGCAAATGCGCCGGGAAAAAGGAGCGTGTTCTGGCCACCACCCTGACGAAGCGAAGCTCCGAACGGCTCTGCGAATATCTCAAGGAGCTCGGGCTCAAAGTCCGTTATCTGCACTCTGAAATAGACGCCCTCGAACGCTCGAAGATACTTTGCGAACTCCGCAAGGGCGAGTTCGACTGCCTCGTCGGCATAAACCTGCTCAGGGAGGGCATAGACCTGCCGGAAGTTGCGCTCGTCGCCATCCTCGACGCCGACAAGGAGGGATTCCTCCGCTCCGAACGATCCCTCATCCAGGTCGCAGGCAGAGCCGCGCGAAATTCGCAGGGCAGGGTGATCCTCTACGCGGACAAGGTCACCGACAGCATCCGCAGATTTGTCGGAGTCGCAGAGGGCAGGAGGAGGAAACAGCTTGCGCACAACAGAAAATACAAGATAGAGCCCAAAACCATCGCGAAGGAGATTCGCGAGGACATCTCCGTGTATTCCGTCTCCGGCGCGAAGGACAGGGACGCGAAGGCGGAGATCCTCGACATGGAAAGTGTCGGCGAGGAGAGCATCGAGGAACTTCGGAGGGAAATGCTCGACGCCGCAGCCAAACTCGAATTCGAACGCGCCGCCATGCTCCGCGACATCATCGCTAAAATTGTAAAGTGAGTTTTGCAATTGGCTCTACTGGATACGTGCATTTGCGGCCCCCTTCATTCTTCTTATGTGTTCCGGGGTTGTTCCGCAGCATCCGCCGACGATGTTCGCGCCTGCGGCGGTTAGAGCTGGAAGCTTCGACGCCATGAATTCGGGGCTTTCCGGGAAAACGGTCATGTCGCCCTGCTGGATTGGCATTCCGGCGTTTGCATGCACGAGGATGGGGGTGGAGGGGAAGGCCTTTCTCATTGCAATCACTATTTCGATCATGCGCTCTATGCCGTTTCCGCAGTTCGTGCCTATGATGTCTGCGCCGGCCTCGATGGCGGCTTTGGCGGCGTCCTCCGGCGAAGCTCCCATCATCGTCCTGTACTCACCCGACACAGTTTTGTCGAACGTGAAGGTGCAAATGCATTCGAGCCGGCTGTTCTCCTTTGCGGCCTTTACGGCGATGGCGGCCTCCTCCGGGTCGGTCATGGTCTCTATGCAGACGGCATCGGCGCCGCCCTTTTCGAATGCGCACGCCTGCTCCTTGAAGACATCGTAGAATTCCTCCGGAGTGGCATCTCCCATCATCGGGATTCTCCCTGTCGGGCCGAGCGATGCGATGACGAATCTGTCTCCCGCAGCGCGGCGCGAGATTTCAGCAGCGGCGCGGTTTATCTCGAATGCCTTAGCGTCGAGTCCGTAGTGTGCGAGCTTGAAACGGGAGCCGCCGAAGCTGTTCGTCTCGATCATGTCGGCGCCGGCCTCGATGTAGCTCCGCGCGATGTCGAGGACGTCGTCAGGGCGGCTTAGATTCCATTCTTCCGGGCAGTCGCCCGGTCTCAAGCCTTTCGCCTGGAGGAATGTTCCCCACGCGCCGTCCGAGACAAGCGTGTGGCCTGCCGAGATCGCCTTCAATATGCTTTTCATAGACATGATCGCTCCACCCGCGGTTTATTCCACTATGACAATGTCGTCCGGGTTTCCGGCGTCCTTGTCCACGTCCTCGTCGTTTTTCCCGGGGGCGGGCCTATCCTCCAGGACGAGCTTCGTGCAGAATCGCATCTTGAAGCTGGTCTCTCCGAAGAACGGGCAGTCGGCCTTGAGAATTCCCCCCTCGGCCGAGAGCATCTTGAAGGAGAGCCTGTCGTTGTTCGAGAAGATGGCCGTCACGGAGCCGGGCTGCCGCTTCGCGTCGCCTCCTTCGGCCGGGGAGAAGAGCATCCTTGCGATGCGGTCGGTCGGTATCTTGAGCGTGGCGAAGTCGGTCTTGAAACTCAGTTCGCCACCGGAGATGCCGACGATCTTCCCGCTCGCCTTGTCCTTGTTGGTGAAGAGGACCGTGTCGGTGCTGGCCTTTTCCTCGTCGCCGCCTCCATCGTCCTCCCTGCCGTCCCATTCGGAGAAGACGATGTTTCTGAGACGCATGATGCGCTGGGCGCCGTGTGTGTGCATGAAGACGATGTTCGGGCCGAGCCCGCCTGCGGCCTTGTTGTTGTCGAACCATTTCTGGATTGTCTTGTCCTCTATCCTGAGGATGAACGATCTCGATTTGCGGTTGACGAGCATTGTGAATTTGACGAATGGCTTCGAGGGGAGGTCTTCGAGCTGGGCGTTGCCGATGTTCCTCGATCCGCCCCTGCGCGACATGGTCTGCATGTTGATGTAGTTCTGGTTGAAGCTCAGCATGTATCCATCTTCGCCGTAGGCGGCCACCTTGCTTGTGAATAGCGCCATGTTGAAGGCCGAGCCGATGGAGACCTCGAAGGATATGCTGAGCATGTCGCCGCCGCCTATCTCGATCCCGGCGGCGCAGTTCCTCTGGAGGACGAGGCATCCGTCGCTGATGCTGTATCCGGCGTTGGAGTGCTCCGCCTTCACCCACGGGTCGCCTTCCCTAGGCCCCTTGTAGAGCACGGGCATGCTCTTGGAGGACGATATGGCGCTGATGAATCCTCTCGAGATGGACAGTTCCCCCGCGTGGGCGGTGTCGAGGCGGAGGGTCTTGTCGTCCAGCGAAAGCATCTTTCCGGAGACGGTGTCGCCGTTCTTGAAGATGGCTGTCGCCATGGCTGCGTCCTCTGTCGTCTCCTCGGGGGCGGCGGGGAAGCTGATTGCCATGACCGAGGCCTTGTCGAAGAGGATATTGGACTTGGAGGCCGGGGACTTCCATTCGATTTCCTCGGCTGACGCCCTGACCAGTTCTCCGGAGAGGACGTCTCCGTTGAGGAAGGCGATCCTGGCCGAATCTCCTCCGTCCTGCGGGGCGGAGACGGCCTTTGCCGCAGCGGCCTCCTCGGAGGGCTTCTTGGGAAATGGGATGGTCGGGACTTCGAGCTGGGCGTCCAGGCGTGGAGCCAGCGCCATTGCGGCGGCGAGAGGGTAGATCCATTTCATCTTCGTTCTCCTAGTAGAACAGGTTCATTATTTCGCCCAGCTCCTCTTCGAGCTTTTCCTCGATTTCCGGGTCGAGGGCGTCCACCGAGCCGGGAGGGGTCTTGAAAATCTCATCGAATATGGATACGCCGGCGGCGGCCGCGGTCCCGTTCCCGTTGGAGTCGATCGCATCCACGAAGCCGATTGCAAGCGAGACGTCGCCGAGGATGCTGTGCTCGAAGCATATCTTTTCGGCGTCGATCCTCTTCAATCCGGCTTGTAGCGATCCATTCGTTCCGAGCCGGAGCACGTGCGGGTGTTTGCCGGCGGGAGGCTGTTTCCCGCTGTCGGTCCCTTGGTCGGCCGGCGTCCCCATTGCGATTCTCGCAACTCTGGCCGCCGGGATCTCGAGGTCGCCGAAGGCGGTCTTGAATTCGATCTGCTGCCCGGCGATCTGCACTAGGCGGCCCTTCATGCTGTCGTTGTTGCGGAGGAAGACGACGTCCTCGGGGCTGTCGCCGGGCTCCGCGGCGGTCTCCTTTTCAGCCGCCATGGAGGAGCCGTCCCATTCGCTTATCCTCAAGTCAGAGATTATCGCGAAATTCGCAGGGCATGCGAAGACGATTTCATCTCCGGAAGGCTTCTTCTCGTCCTTGTCCACGATCTTGAATCTCGCTCCGTCGTTCACTGCGATTTCGAAGATGCCCTTGTCCCTGTCCGCGAGTATCTCGAACTTGACAACCGAGGACTCGAATGGGGTCTGGTTCATCTGCTTGTTGCCGAGGGATTTCTCGATTCCCGGGACTTTCTTGCGGAGGTCCACCGAATAGGGGGTCAGGTTGAAGGTGTAGGACTCCGGGGTTTCCTTTGTCAGTTTTGCATACATCATCAGAGCCAGGCCGTAGTCGAAATTCATCATGGAGGAGAATGATATCCTGGTCCGGGAGCGGGGAAAGGGGATTGACGCCATGACGGGGCCTTTCAGGAGGAGCTTGCCCTCGACGAAGGAGACGTTCTTCGCGAATCTCTCCGGCAGTATCTTCCATTTCGAGAGGTCTTTCCAGTCAAGCCCCAAGTCGGGGCTTGACGCTGAGCTCTTCTCGTCGAGCACGGTGAATCCGGATATTCCGGCAAGGGGTATCCGGATATTTCCTGCGGGGTCGGAGCGGAGCGACACGGTTCCGTCGGATATTTCCTGCACGTCGCCTCGGAGGCTGTCGGAATTGCGGAGGTGGATTAGGAAGTTTCCCGACTGGGGTTTCGGGTTTTGGCGTCTGCAGCTGTCGAGAGTCTGGATGGCCCGGCCCATCTCCACCGCGTCGAACTCGCTGCCCGAGATGGACAGTCTGCCGTCCTCGGATAGAAGTATGGACTTGCATGCGAGCGAGTCGCCGTTTTTGAACAGCAGGCGCCAGTCTCCGCAGGACGCCGAGATGGACATGCAGAGGATTGTCAAAGAGAGGAAGACCGGTCTCATTAGCGCTCCTTTTGGTCTAAAGGAATAAATATAGGGCCATCGGGAGGGAATTTCAATCCCGCTTCCGATTCTTCACTGGGTGGTGGTGTTTTGGAAACTTGTCTTGAAAATCCGCATAATGGTGTTAAGTTCGCTCCCCCGTGCAGGGATTCTCAAAGTACGTATTCAGTAAACTGCGTTCGTTTACTGAATCCGTACATGTAAAGATTCGCTGAACTACGTAGTTCAGTGGATATTTACTTCTCAAACCCCAACGACGGAGCAGCGATGAACAAGATAGTTTCAAGCGTCAGGCTTTCGGATAGTGTCTACAGGATGGAAGTCTCCGCCCCTCTGATCTCGGCTGAGCGCAAGGCCGGGCAGTTCGTGATACTTTCACTTGACGACGACTATGCGGAGAGGATTCCGCTGACCATAGCCGATGCCGACCCCGTGAAGGGCACCGTGACGCTGATATTCCAAGTGGTTGGCGCCACGACGAGGAAGCTCGCGAAGCTTGGGGCTGGTGATTCGATAGACAATCTTCTCGGGCCTCTCGGCAGGCCGACCCACGTGGAGAAGTTCGGCACCGTCATCTGCGTTGGCGGCGGCATCGGGGTGGCTCCTATGCACCCGATAGCGCAGGAGATGAAGAAGGCGGGCAACAGGCTGGTCTCCATCATCGGCGCACGCAGCAGGGATCTGGTGATACTGGAGAAGGAGCTCAAGGCGATATCGGACGAAATGATAGTGTGCACGGACGATGGCTCATATGGACGCAAGGCGCTCGTGACCGAGCCGCTGAAGGAGCTCTGCTCGAAGAGCCCGATTCCGGATCTCGTCGTCGCCATAGGCCCGCCGGTGATGATGAAGTTCTGCGCCGAGACGACAAGGCCTTTCGGCGTGAAGACGCTGGTGTCGTTAAACACGATAATGGTGGATGGCACCGGGATGTGCGGCGGATGCAGGGTGACCGTTGGCGGCGAGACCAAGTTTGTATGCGTGGACGGCCCCGAGTTCGACGGCCACAAGGTTGACTTCGACAACATGATGAAAAGGCTCAACGCCTACAGGAAGATAGAGAGGAGCAAGTTTGAAAAGGACTGCAGGCTGGCTCCGGAAATAGCGAAGGCTTCCCGTCCGGCGATTTGATGTTCAAAACTTAGAGCAAAGGTGGTGTGAAATGGCGAAAATCGCTTTCATGGGTGCAGGCAGCACCGTGTTCGTGAAAAGCATCATTGGGGACATGATGTGCACCGAGGCGTTGAAGGACTCCGAGGTCGCCCTATACGACATAGACCCGGTCCGGCTCAGGGAGTCGCAGGCCATGCTCGAGGTCCTGAGCAGGAATCTCACTGGCGAAGCGATGAAGATCAAGTCCTATCTTGGCGTTGCGAGAAGAAAGGACGCGCTCAGAGGCGCGTCATATGTTGTGAACGCGATACAAGTGGGTGGCTACGAGCCTTCGACCGTGATTGATTTCGAGATACCGAAGAAATACGGCATAAGGCAGACCATAGCCGACACGCTTGGAATAGGCGGCATATTCAGGGCGCTAAGGACAATTCCGGTGATGCTTGATTTCGCAAGGGACATGGAGGAGGTCTGCCCGGACGCATGGCTCCTGAACTACTCCAACCCCATGTCCATGCTTACTGGTGCGATCCTAAGTGGCTCCGGCGTGAAGATGGTGGGCCTCTGCCATTCGGTTCAGGGTTGTGCCAGGAGCTTGATCGGGAGATTGTCCATGGACAAAGAAGTCAGGACGCTCAGATGGTCCATCGCTGGGATCAACCACATGGCCTGGCTGCTGGAGCTCAAGGACGGCGGCAAGGACATCTACCCGGCAGTCAGGAGGCGCGCTGAGCGTGCTGTCGCAAGGGTCCTTTCTCGAGGGAGCAAGAAGGTGCTCGATGAGGCTCGGAAGGAGGCGGATAGGAGGGGGGTGAGGGTCTGGGAGGTATCCGAGGATGCCCGTGTAGCCCACGATCTGGTGCGTCTGGAGATAATGCGGCATTTCGGATACTACGTTACTGAATCCTCCGAGCACAACGCCGAATACATGCCTTACTGGATAAAGTCGGGACAACCCGGATTAGTCGAGAGATACAACATTCCTCTTGACGAGTATCCGAGGAGATGTGTTGCCCAGATCGCCGGATGGAGGAAGCAGAGCGCGGAGCTGCTCAAGAACAAGGATCTATCGCACAAGCGCAGCATCGAATACGGCTCCTACATAATCGAGGCGATGGAGACGGACAAGCCGTTCAGAATACATGGAAGCGTCATGAACAAGGGGATAATCACGAATCTTCCGGCGAAGGCCTGCGTTGAGGTCCCCTGCATGGTTGACAGGAACGGGGTCAATCCATGCCATGTCGGTGCGCTTCCAGAACAGTGTGCGGCGCTCAACATGACAAACGTGAACGTGCACATCCTGGTGGTCGAGGCGGCTCTGACGCTGAAGCGGGACAAGATATACCAGGCGGCGTTCATGGATCCGCACACTTCGGCGGAGTTGAATCTTGACCAGATACGTTCGCTCTGCGACGACCTGATCAAGGCGCACGGGAGATTCCTGCCGAGATACAAATGACATTTTCAACGGAAGGGCAATTATCTTGAAAGTTCAGTGGAGGGAAGGACGTGTTTTACGGAACGTTTACCAATCTAGGAGAAGGCCATGCATTTGAGACCGGAGCAGCTTGAAGAGGAGGCTGGCAAGCTTCTGAAGGGGCTGGAGGGAAGACAGCTTTCGAACAAGGAGCGGATGCAGGTACCGCCGCAGTTCATGCCGGTCCAGGATCCCGGGGAAAGGAGATCGAATTTCAGCGAAGTCGCGCTTGGATATGGCCCGGCGCAGGTCAGGCTCGAGGCCATGAGATGCCTCAAATGCAAGAACGCCCCATGCGTGGACGGATGCCCGGTGAGGATTGACATTCCCGCCTTCGTGACGGCTGTTGCAGATGGCGATTTCCAGCTCGCCATAGACGTCGTCAAGAGGAACAGCCTGCTCCCGGCCGTCTGCGGAAGGGTCTGCCCGCAGGAGACTCAGTGCCAGGAGAAATGCACCGTGGGCAAGGCCCTGAAGGACCCGCAGAAGTCCGTCTCCATAGGCAGGATAGAGCGATTCGTGGCCGACCTCGAGAGGGAGTCGGGAAAGATGAAGGCGCCCGGAGTGAAGCCGCCAACTGGGAAGAAGGTGGCGGTGATAGGGACAGGCCCGGCTGGAA
>CAZGJP010000060.1:2828-11788 GCA_964526605.1 uncultured Lentisphaera sp. | reverse complement strand
CACTGAAGGCGTTGCGCGAGATGGCGCTCATCCAGAGCGCGGAATCGTCCAACCGCATCGAAGGTGTAACGGTGGCGGCGGACCGGCTCCGCCCACTTGTCCTCGGCAACAGCAAACCTCTGGACCGCTCGGAGCAGGAGGTTCAGGGCTATCGTCTCGCCCTAAATGAAATCCATACGCGGCACGCCAAGCTGTCCATAACTCCGGCCACCATGAAGCGCCTGCATTCCCTCTGCCAGTCGGCCAGCGGTGATGCGGGCCAGTTCAAGAAGACCGACAACGAAGTCATAGAGCTTGTGCCTAATGCGCCGCCGGTCGTGCGCTTCCGCTGTGTGAAGGCCAAGGACACGCCTGCCGCACTGGAGGAGCTCTGCATTCTTTACCGCCATGCCCTCGACCAGAACAACATACCGCCGCTGATCGCGATTGCGGGTCTCGTGCTGGACTTCCTCTGCATACATCCATTCAGGGACGGCAACGGCCGCGTCTCCCGCCTGCTCACGCTGCTTGCACTCTACCAGCATGGCTACGATGTTGGACGCTACATCAGCCTTGAACGCATGGTCGAGGAATCGAAGGAGGACTACTACGAATGCCTCCAGCGAAGTTCGCAGAATTGGCATGAGGGCAGGCACGAGTTGTCGCCATGGTTCAACTTCCTTTTTGCCGTGATACGCCGTTCCTATGCAGAGTTTGAGAAGAGAGCAGGACAGGTCAAGGCCCCGCGCGGAGCCAAGGCCGAACTCGTCCTTGCCGCCATCCGGGAACAGCCTGGCGATTTCCGTATTTCGGACATAGAGCGCGCCTGTTCAGGAGTCGGACGCGAATGGATCCGTTCCCTGCTTGCCGACCTGAAATCGGAGGGCAAGGCATCCTGCCATGGGAAAGGTCCCGGCGCACGCTGGATTTATAAGGGGAAGGAATAAGGGTAGTAACTTCTGAATAAGGGTAGCAATAAGGGTATTACCTCTTAAAAAGGGTAGCATTCGTTTAATTAGGCAAGGTAGTTGCAAAACTCTTTTTGCGGGCATGAGCGGCAAAACCTACACAGAAGAACAGCTTGTCGAGCAACCCGCCGTCGGGCTCTTTGCGGAGCTCGGCTGGAAGTGGCTTTGCACGTTCTCGCCTTGGTCTTCTCCCAAAGGGGTGCGATCCGTGCCGGATCGGATGATATTCCGGACGAATTTCCACGAGTTATCTGCAGATATTTCTGCGGACTTTCGCGCAGCGTCTTGCGAGTTCCTTCATCTTGACCTTCTGGAAGCCGATCATGCTGGGCATTATCGTATCGTTTAGCTTTTCGGCGAGGATTCCGCCGAAATTCCTCCTGCCGGCCGCCGCGCCCACTATCGAGCCGACCGTCGCGCCATTGCAGTCCGTGTCGAGCCCGCACATGACGGCCATTGCCGGGGTCAGCGTTGTGTCCATCTTCCCGTAGAACAATGCGATGACGCAAATGAGCGCGTTGTTTATCGTGTGCACCACATGCATGCCGGGAAGTTCGGACTCGAGCCTTTCCATGCACGACTCGAAGTCGGGATATTGTCTCACCCATTCCAAGGACTTGTTCACCCATTTTGCGAGACGGCAGTTGCGTGGGATTTCTGAAAGTCCTATCCGGACCAGCTTCATCGGATCTGATTCGCAGAAGGCGGCAGACTGCATCGCGGCGAACATCATTTCCCCGTAGATGCCGTTCCTGCGGTGCGTCCAGCAGGCGTCCCGCCAGGCGAATTCGGCGGCGAACTCCGGATTTCCGGCGCAGCAGAACGCCCACCCGTCGGATCTGATCTGGGCACCGATCCATTCCCTGTAGGGATTGCGGTATGTGCTTGTCCATTCGGCGCCTTTCGAAGGAGGCTTGCCCCTCGAAGACGAGTTTTGGAAGTTCAGTATGGCCTGCGCCTCGGCGGTGCATATCGCGGATATCGGAATGTGGGATAGCCAGTATCTGGCCACGTCGTCCCATTTGAATCCAGCTCCCTTCTCCTCGAGCACACCAAGACCGACCAGAGAATAGTGGATGTCGTCGTCGGGTTCCATGTATTTTATATTTTCCCTGCAGGAGGCGTGGCATCCGATCGTCATTCCATCTCCGGCGTCGGAGAGGGGGAAATAGTCGCGAAGAGGCCATGATCCGCGGTTCTCGAGATATTTTTTCATCTTCCTGCGGCCGTCGAGCCTGCCTTCCGCATCGCGGCTCATTCCCATTCCCTCGACAGGCTTGCCAAGGGCGCATCCGACGCAGCGTCCGGTCCAGGCGCCGTGGAGCCTGTCCAGCAGTTCATCTCTTGACGGTTTCCATTTGAAGTTCCTCGGACCGTCCGGGCGCAGGTCGCGTATCGCTCCCAGATCATCCGGTTCTTCGGCCTCCAAGTTCCCGTCGCATGGAAGCGACATGAGCGCATCGTAGACAGTTCCGATCTCGCTGTTTGTTCCGCTTCCATCGTCCGCCTTCAATGCGTCGAATCTGGTCTGGAGGGCCTGCGGAACGACCACGCCCTCGTCCTTCCTCTGAATGAACTCTTCTTTAAGCAGAAGATAATCCGTTGTCCAAGCCGCCATGATGTTCTCCTGTTTTTTCTTATTTTGATTCCAAGCTGATCCGCGCTTCCATCGCCTTGAGCCAGGCGTCGGCCATCTTCCTCTGGCCTTTCGGATTCGGATGAGCCCAGTCGAAGGTGTCGGTGTCGGCATCCTTTGGATTCTCCTTCCATCCCTGATAGTGGTGGACGGTCCTGACCGGGGATTTGGGCGTGTCCAGCCTTTTCGCCATATCCTCCACCAGTGGGCGTATCTTCAATGCCTGTCCGTCGTTGAAGTTGAGCTGTCCTACGAGTATCATCACGTTGGGATTTCTATCGCGGAGCAGGGCTATGATCGCTTCGAGAGGCTTCACCACCGCCTCGCCGTGATCCTCGGCCTTCTGGTCATTGGTCCCAAGATGTATGAGCGCGATGTCCGGCTGTGGCAGTTTCGGGAGATTCTCCTTCAGCTTCTCCAGCACGTATGCGGTCTTCGCACCGTAGTATCCCTCGTGGCCGGGATCGAAAGCCTCGCCCTTGTAGTCGGGCCATTTCGCCTCGGGCTGCAAGCCCTTGTCCCTTGTCCCGATGAAGTCGAAATTGACTTTCATGTCCTTCAGCGAGCAGAACAGCGGCCAGCGGTATGTGTATTCCTCCCTGTCCGTCTTGCCTCCCTGCGTTATCGAGTCGCCTATGCAGATTATGCGCAGCGGCTCCGCGGCGTGCATGTCACCGATCAAGCCGAGGGCTCCGGCGACTATGATTCCAGCGGCAATGGGTCCTCTCATGGGATTTCTCCTTTTTTCCCTATTATACAATCTCCGGGGAGGCATTCAACTTCTTTTTCCGGTCCGGATAGCGGAGGTGCTCAAGATCGCCAGCGAGACGGTGAAGTGGAGGAGTTCCGAATTTCCGACGGAGGAACTCCGAAATGCCTCTTGAACGCCTTGGAGAAGTGGAACTGGTCGTGAAATCCGAGAGTCTCCGCCGTCTCCTTCACGCTGGCGCCATCGGACAGCATCTTGTGCGCCGATTTCATCTTTATCCCAATCATGTATTTGGCCGGGGAGACCCCGTAGTCCTCCTTGAACCTGTGCTGGATGAAGGACGCGGAGAATCCCGTTTCGCGCGCCAGCTCCGAAACCGATATCCTCCTCGAAAGATTGGAATTCATGCACGCCTCGACCCTGTCGGCCCAGGGAAGGCTCCGCCTTTTTACTATCTCGCTGTGGATTATGTATTCGCTGACATACTTGAGCAGTGTGCCGATCTCGACGGCCTTCGAGTATGAAAACGACGGAAGCAGCGAGTAGGCCCTTGCGAATTTCGCAGGCAGGTTCCTGCGCCGGACGGACTTGTCCCTGATCTGTCCGAAGACTATCGAGCCAAGATAGACCCCGCCGATATCGCATAGCGGGATGATACCCTCGAGCAAAGCTTCGTGGCAGTGATATATCCGCGTCTCCCCCGATTTCTTCGCCTTCTCGAGATGCACCCTGTCGCATTCGACACATCTCGCGTTGAAAAGCTTGTCCCTTCTGCGAATCTCGCAGTATGCTGTCATCTTCGCAAGGCTTTTCATCTCAAGCTCTCTTCCGTCCGCGTCGAAGAAGGTCACCCTTATCCCGAGCAGGCGGCTTATCAAGGATATCGTCGCATCGAGCTCCTTCGTGTTCATTCCGTAGCGTATCATCGCGCTCCATCCTCCTTTTAGGACTACTGATCAATGGAAAATGCCTGCTCCTGCAAATTTTTGCAGCATCGGAAACATAAATTTGCAGAAATATACATGTATTTATCTAAAATATCCATTCTTAAGTCCAACACATCAATGTAAATTCCAGCAGAAAGACATAATAGAGCGGAAAGAAGGAGGCCACAATGTCCTGTTTGAAGAGCGGCGAACTGATGCGCACGGCGGAGGCGACGGGAAAGGCGATCCCCGGCTTCAACATACCGTATCTGCCAATGGTCGGGCCAGTTGTGAAAGCGATAAAAGACTGCAACAGCTTCGGGCTGCTCATGGTCGCCCGCCTCGAATGGGAGAAGTTCGAGTCGAAAAGTCCGGAGGCCGTGGCCGAGGGATACCACAGGTTCGCGTCGGAACGCCATACCCGCCTGCACCTCGACCACGTACCGGTCATAGACGAGGACAATATTCGCGTGGACTACATGGACATCATCCGCCGGGCGATTGACAGCGGCTACGAGTCGGTGATGATTGACGGCTCGCGCCTGCCGCTCGATGAAAACATAAAATGCACGAAGGAAGTCGTTGAGCTTGCCCATGCGTCTGGTATTCCCGTCGAGGCCGAGCTCGGAGCGGTGATGGGGCACGAGGCAGGCCCCCTGCCCCCATACGAGGAGCTTTTCGCGTCAGGCAGAGGTTTCACCGATCCGGAAGAGGCCCGCAGATTTGTCGCCGAAAGCGGCACAGACTGGCTTTCGGTGGCCATAGGCAACGTCCATGGGGCGATTTCCGCCGCGGCGAAGGGAAAGCAGAAAATTTCCGCGCGTCTGGACATAGCGCATCTCGACAAGATATACAAGGCGGCCGGGGTTCCGCTTGTCCTTCATGGAGGAACCGGAATCCGCAAGGAATATGTACTCGAGTCCATTCGCCACGGCATTGCCAAGATCAATGTGGCGACCGCGATACGCCAACCTTACGAGGCGAATCTCCCGAAGGGTGTTGCCGCCGCGCAGGATGCTGTCTACCAGGCGATGCTGAAGATCATCAACGAGGAACTGGGGATGAAAGATTCGGCGGAGATTTTCGAACATAAACAGGAGGATTGAAAATGGGAAAAGCCAGGACGACGTTCGCAATCTATTTCGGGAACCGTGGATTCTTCCCGGAGAAGCTCATATCCGAGGCGAGAAGCGAGATGACGAAGATTCTCGCCAGACTCGGGCACGGATCGATATGCATGGACGCCTCCGAAACGAGATACGGTGCCGTGGAAGGGACCGACGACGGAATAAAATACGCCAAGTTTCTGGACGCAAACAGGGGCAAATACGACGGTGTCATACTCTGCCTGCCGAATTTCGGCGACGAGACCGGCGCGATATCGGCTTTGCAGGATTGCGGCGTGCCGATTCTCGTCCAGGCCCATCCGGACGAGCCCGGTAAGATGGGATTCTCCGACAGGCGCGACGCGTTCTGCGGGAAATTCTCGGTCATGGACGTGTTCTGCCAATACCGGCTGCCGTTCACGGCGTTTCCTCCCCACACGGTTTCGCCGTCGAGTCAAAAATTCGAGGAGCATATCCGCGACTTCGCCGCAGTGTGCAGGGTTGTGAAAGGCATGCGCAGGCTGACGGTTGGCGCGATAGGCGCGAGGACGACCGCCTTCAAGACTGTCCGCTTCGACGAGCTTGCGCTCCAGAGGCACGGGATCACCACCGAGGCTCTCGACCTTTCGGAGCTGTTCATGCGGGTCCGCGGTGTGAAAGTGGGGTCTGCGAAATTCGCAGAGAAGGCCGAAAGACTAAAGGGCTATACCAACTGGGACGGGGTGCCTCAGGAGAAGTTCGACATGCTTGTCAAGACGGGTGTGGCGATTGACGATATCATCGCCGAATACAAGATGGACTGCATCGCGCTGCGCTGCTGGATAGAGATGGAGAAGGAGCTCGGCATATCGCCATGCGTCCTCTTGAGCGAGCTCAATGACCGGGGAATCGCCGCCGCATGCGAGCTCGACGTGTGCAACGCCATTCCGATGCACGCGCTGAAACTGGCCTCGGAAAGTCCGGCCACCTGTCTGGACTGGAACAACAACTACGGGGACGATCCTGACAAGTGCATACTCTTCCATTGCGGACCTGTCCCCCAGAAGATGATGACCTGCAAGGGAAGGGTGATAGACCATCCGATGTTCGCCAAGGCGATGGGCGCCGGATGCGGCTGGGGATGCAATGTCGGCAGGATAGCTCCCTCTCCAATGACATTCGCGAGCTCGAAGACCGATTCCGGCAGGCTCGTGTTCTACCTGGGAGAGGGCGAGTTCACGGACGACAAGATTGACGATGATTTCTTCGGCTGCGCCGGAGTTGCGAAGATCGCCGGCCTGCAGAAGCTGCTCCAGACTATCGGATACGAAGGTTTCAGGCATCACGTCGGAGTTAGCGCCGGGGCCTGGAAGGCGGCTCTACGCGAGGCGTTCACCAGATATCTGGGATACGAGATCACCGGAGCGTGCGAATAACAATGAGCCTTCTCGGGATAGACATAGGAACGTCAGGATGCAAGGCTTCGGCGTTCAGCTCCGGGGGGCGCCAGCTCTCGTTCGCATACCGCGAATATCCCACGCTATACAACGGAGACAAGGGTGCCGAGCTCGACAGCAGGCAGGTCTTCTCATCCGTCTGCGAATGCATCAGGGAGGCGTCGTGCGCATGTTCAGCCGATCCGGTGAAGGCGCTATGCGTCAGCAGCATGGGCGAGGCGGCGGTCCCGGTTTCCCGCAGGGATGGAATTCTCGGCGACAGCATCCTTTCGATGGACATGCGCGGCGGGGAATACGTCAGCGAGCTCCTGAAGAATATCGGCGAGGAGGAATTCTACTCGATCAACGCGAACATCCCTTCGCCAGCCTATAGCTTCCCCAAGCTCGCCTGGACCAGGGAGCATCAGCAGGAGCTTTACTCGAGGACTGAGCATTTCGTGCTCTGGGACGGCCTTCTCGGATATCTCTGCGGATGCGAGCCGTTCATAAGCCATGCGAGCGCGAGCAGGACAATGCTCTTCGACATCAAGAGGGAGGATTGGTCCGAAGAAATCCTCGGGATGGCGGGCATGGACAGGACGAAGCTCCCAAGATGCCTGCGGAGCGGAACTGTCGCAGGACATGTCGGCAAGGCGATGGCCGAAAAGCTCGGGCTTCCTGACAATGTGGCGGTCGTGGTGGGTGCCCACGACCAGTGCTGCAACGCGCTGGGCGCAGGAATTTGCCGCCCCGGAAGCGCCGTGGATGGGATCGGCACATTTGAATGCATCACGCCTGTCTATCAGGGCATCCCGGACATGGAACGGATGCGAAAATGCGGATTGAACATCGAGCATCACGTCGTCCCCGGCCTCTTCGTGTCTTTCATATTCAACCAGGCCGGCTCCCTCGTCAAATGGTTCCGCAGGACTTTCGCATCGGCAGAAGACAATCCGGACATATATGAAAAGCTCTCTGCGGAAATGCCCACGGAGCCGACTGGACTGACTGTCCTCCCCTATTTCGAACCGACAGGCGCCCCAGGCTATGTTTCTGACGCGTCGGGAATAATAGCCGGGCTGCGGACAAGCAGCAAGAGAGGCGAAATACTAAAGGGAATAATGGAGGGAGTCACGTTCTACTTCGCGCAATGCGTCAATCTCACCAAGCCGCTGGGAATAGACAGCTCAAGCTTCGTAGCGACAGGAGGCGGGGCGAAGTCGGATTCCTGGCTGCAGATGAAGGCGGACATAATGGGCGTGCCCTACATGCGTCCCAAGGTGAGCGAGGCGGGGCTTGCCGGCGCCGCCATGCTCGCCGGAATGGGCGTTGGAGAATTCAATTCATTCAACGAGGCCGTCGAAGCCTTCGTCTCGATAGAGAGATGCTTCGAGCCGGATCCGCGCAGGCATGAAATCTACAGGGCCAAGCTCCTCGAATACGAAAGACTGTTCCGCGAATGCAAAATCCCAAACGTGTAACGCTTCGGGACCGACCTGAGAGCCGATTGCAAAATTCCCCTTGACCGCTAGTAACCCAACCCTTTCTTCGCCTAAAAGGGCTGCATTTCAGGAAAAATGCAAAAAAAAACGATCCCATCTTGACTTCCGATAGCAAAGGCTGTATAATTGGTTCTAACGTTAAAACCAAAGTGCTTGATATGATGTCTTCGAGGAGAAATGGTAGCACGCTGAAGGATCTTGCCATGGAAAGCGGCCTGTCTTTGCGGATTGTCGCCGGAATCATGAGTGGTGCGGACGGCAAGGGGGCTCTCCGCTTCAGCGAGAAGACTCGCGAGCGCGTGCTCGGAATAGCCCGGCGCAGGGCATATCGCCCAAATCGCACGGCGCGCAATTTCGTTCGTGGGAGACATGGTGTCTTCAATCTCGTCTGCCATAGTGTCTACTCGATGTCGCCGGGCTTTCTGCATGGGGTTCTGACGACATCGGCGGCCAAAGGGATTATTGTCAATCTAGAGGAGGTCTCGATCGGTGAATTCAAACTTCTCAGGGGTTTAAAAGAGGATTGCTGCGACGGCATCATTCTTGCCGCGACGACGGACGACAAGCTTGACGAGGCGGTTGACGCCCTGGGATTGCCGGTTGTGAGGGTCAACTGTAACAGGAGGAGCGGAAACGGATGCATAACGCTGGACGAAGAGGGTGCGATGCGTCTAGTCGTCGAAACAATGCTGGTCAGAGGCCATAGCCGGGCGCTTGCA
>CAZGJP010000060.1:0-2818 GCA_964526605.1 uncultured Lentisphaera sp. | reverse complement strand
TTTGTTTATTTTTTGTAACAATGGGTGTTAGAGGGCATTGACGGGGGCTTTGAATATTCGGTCTCGACAAACACTTTTCATGCGAAACCAGAGAGAATAGCTTGAAGCATTTATCCTCCATCAATGGTCTTTCAGAGCCAATTCTGGGGCGCACACGATCCCTCACGCCGCAAGAACAAAAAACTTTTCTTTGGGACGCGTTAAGACGAAATCCAGACATAGACACGATAATCGGATTCGAGAACCAAATGCTCTTCATAAATGAGGTTTGCAGAAGGATGCGGCTGAAAATCGGGCGCGATCTCTCTTTGTTCTGCATGCATCCTGAAAACCACATCGGATTCGTCCATCCTGTTCCGGACAGCCTCCGTATAGACTATTTCTGTCTCGGGCAGACGGCAGTCAAATCGCTGACCAGAATGATTGACGGACGAAAGATAGCTGCGCAATACTTCGCGTATGAGCATATTCCAGGCGACTATTGCGCGTCAAACAACAAAACTCCAAATTGAAGTTGCAAGGAGGCTCTAAAATGAAACTGATTGACAGACAAACCGTGCGATTCACTCTAATCGAGCTCCTCGTCGTCATCGCGATAATCGCGATTCTCGCGGCATTGCTTCTGCCGGCATTGCAGAACGCGAGAGAAAAAGCCAAACAGGCGCTATGCCAAGGCAACATGAAGCAAGTCTTCCTAGACGCATTCAACTATTCCATGGATTATGATGGATATGTCCCGTCTGCAGCAGGAGGATCAGGCACATCGAATGCATCCGGACAAAACGGCATGTTCCAGCTGCAAATATACAACAAGGGACTTGACGAGAAGGCTTTGCCATGGAATTTCAAGGTCGCAACCTACCTGTGCCCATCAGACAAGATAGCATCACACCAATTGAACTATGATGACGAAAGGTGCATCACATATAGAGTCAACAAATATACTTACGACAAGACGACTGGCGATGGGACAGGCAAGACCGCCGCAAAGTTCGACAGGCTTCCTAAATCCCCCAAAGCAGGCAAGCCATCAACCCCAAATGCCGTGATCTTCATGACGGAAGGTGACGGGGATGTAAACGGCTACTTCGTATACGGAGCGACTACTGCAAAGGTGAAAGACTGGGGCACTGAGTTCGAATGGCATCTCTGTGCTTTCCACAACAAGAAGAAGAATGTGAGCCTGCTCTACTTCGACGGACATGTCGGCGAAGGAAACCTCGTTACGAGCTACGCCAGTGTTCTGAATTCAGCCAGCTGGGGATATTATTGGTGAGCCCCGCCATGACGCTATTCGAATTCGGCCATATAAACATCAGAATAAAATATTGGAGACGGAAATGAAGAAAGAGCTCATGTCGGCTCTTGCTGGCGTTTTTTCGATCGCATGTGCTGTCGAGGCGGACGACGTCCTTCTGACGCGCACTGGGAACGAAATTTTCAGGGCTTTCGATGCCGAGGAGGAGATCATCTCCTTCTCTCCATTGGCCTTTGGCCCCAATTGGGGATGGATGGGGACTGGTCCCGTATCCGTGAAAAAAGAAAAAGAACGCCATGTCTTCTCTTTCCAGCAGGGCAAAGACCGCCTACAATGGTCTTGGACCTCTTCTCCAGTCATAGATGGCGTAAAGCTGACGACAAAAGTCTCGGCGAAGGAAAATGTCGAACTCACATACCTCGCTTTTGCTTTCGGGCCGGGATCCGGATTGAACGGTGGCAAGGTTGTCATCCATGACTCCAGAGGAGGAAACAAGGAGGTCGCAATTCCAATACAGGCATCGGATGCGGCAGACGTGAAATCCATCATATTCCATTCGTCCAGTGGAGAAAAGATAGCAAGCGTGGAAATCGAAAAACCCGCCAATATCCATCTCCATGACACTCTCAGAATCAAGCTGGCTGACAAGATCATCAAGGCGGGGCAATCAGAGGAAAACACTTTTTCAATCCTATTCGAAACCCCTGTCGAATTCCACGCCGACCCTAAAGATATTCCATCTCAGACCGACCACAGCGGGTGGTTCGCATTCACCCCAAAAAATACGATCTCTCCAGGGGCGATCGGCATGCAGGACTGGCTCAAAATACCTGAAAAACAAATAGAGATATCAGGAGAAAAGATTATCGCGGATGGCAAACCACTGAGGATATGGGGGACAAATGTCGAATACGCCGATTGCAAACCGGCAAAGGAAGTCGCCGAACAACGGGCCGCCTTCTTCGCCAAATACGGGGTCAATGCCGTCAGACAGCACAAGCTGACCAATCCCGGATGGGAAGGATTGGGCAGCAAGGACAATGCGTCGAAATACGACGAGGAGAGCCTCGAAAGATTCGATTATTTCAATGCTCAACTTAGGAAGAACGGCGTAATGTATGGCTTCTCCCCGATCTGGGATCTGATGGTCTTCGAGGGCGACAGGAGCAAGCTTGAGGCCTATGACGAGATAGTCGCGGCGGATCCGCGGAAGCCTACCACCAAGGGTCTGGTCTGGTTCGCCCCAGATGTCCAGGCGATGCACAACGAAACCCTAGTCAATCTTCTCGATCATCGCAATTCGCACACAGGGCTACGCTACGCCGACGATCCGGCGCTGGCATATCTCGAGATTCAGAACGAAGATGATGTTTTTTTCTACACCACTACGCCATGGGTTGGAAAATATCCGACATACAAACGGCTTTTCGCAAGGCTTTTCTCCGAATGGCTCAGGAAGCGCTATGGTTCCCAAGAGACTTTGGTCGGTGCGTGGGTTGGCGCGGCAATTGATACATTCCGCAACGAGGGAGGATTCCCCGGCGAGGATCTCCCCAGCGA
>CAZGJP010000059.1:0-11855 GCA_964526605.1 uncultured Lentisphaera sp. | reverse complement strand
TAACTGCGCCGTAGGCTGTGGACCTGATGTGGCCGAGCGAGACTCCTCCGTATGTCTTTCCGTGGAAGTCGTAGAATCCGGAAATCAGCTCATGCTTTCCGGTTGCCGCCCTGCATATCCTGAGTCCGGCTTCGACCGCAGCCGTTCCGCAGTCATAAAGCTGGAATCCCCTGAGATCGCCCGGAAGGACTTCCGCAAGTTTTTCCATGAGCTGAGTCTTTATGGGGGTGGTGAAGTCATGGGCGTTCATCAGCTGGCCTGCGTATTTCGCAACCGCCTCCGATATCTTCGGATGGCAATGACCCAGGGTCGTCACGTAGATCCCTGACGAGAAGTCGATGTACCTGTTGCCGTCGACGTCGGTGAGGACGCATCCCTTTCCAGACTCAAAGGCAACAGGAAAGAGCTTGACCTGCTCGCTGAGCCCCTTGAAGTACTTTGTACATCGGCCATGATATTCCACTGATTTAGGCCCGGGAACCTTGTCGGTAATGATCGCCGGCACCGCTTGCTTTCTCCCCGCATCCATTTGCTCCTCCTCATTATGGTTGTTTTAAAATGATATGTCTGATATAAGCTAACAATATGCCGTGTTTTTATCATTGCAAGTTGGGAAATGAAGAAATATTGATTTTTTTCTTGAAGTGTTTTGAAAATATGATATAAGTTAACATCATGAATGCAAGACAAATAAAGTTGTTGGAGAGGCTCCGCAAGGCCGGATCTCTGGATGCGTCCGAGGCTTCAAGGCTGTTTGGGGTCTCCGCTATGACGATGTGGCGCGATTTCAAGATATTTGTGGATCAGGGAATCGCCATGAAAGTCTATGGAGGCGTTGTTTCGACGGAGAAGAGGATCTTCTCGCCTATGGAGAGCCAGTCCAGCGACTATCAGAAGGCCATTGCCAAATCCGCGATAGGAATGCTGCCAGACAAATGCACGATAATGCTTAGCACTGGCACTACCGCGTTTGAGATGGCTAGACAGCTCGTGATATCGGGCCGCACGCACACAACTGTGGTTACGAACTCGATTCCAGCCGCCCTTCTGTTCTACCAGACCGACTTCAATGTCATTCTTCTCGGCGGATCCATGAGGAGGAATTCCATGGATATCGCGGGGCCGCTCGCGGAAAAGTGTCTTGAGGACCTGCACATAGACATGTTGTTCACGGGATGTGACGGAGCAATCTCCGACGAGGGATTTTTCACCAGCGACCTTTCAATCGCCGAACTCGAACGTAAGTCCGTCCAGAGGACAAAATCGGTCGTCGTAATAACTGAAAGCATCAAGTTCGGCAAACGCTCTCTTGCGAAGTTCGCATCGCCGAGGGATGTTTCGACGATTATAACTGATGGCAGGATATCGCAATCGGAGCTCAGGAAGCTCGGAAGGAGCGGAATCACGGTCATAAAAGTTTAGCCAATGAGGACATAGGCAACTGGATCAAGATCAAACAACAAAGGAAGGTGTGATATGCCGCAGTGGACGTTGTTCGTGTTCTGGGGAGTGGTCGCCGGAATAGCCGGGGGGGCGATGGGGATAGGCGGCGGAGCGCTGGTGGTCCCTATATTGGTCCTGATATTCGGCTTGAATCAGAAGAGCGCGCAGGGATTGTCCCTCATGGCGATGATCCCGATGGCGATAGTCGGCTCGTTCAGATACTACTTCAATCCCGACATCGAGATCAATCCGAGGATAGCGCTGTTCATCGCGGCCGGCTCGATAGTCGGCGTGCTGATAGGCGCCGAGATAGCCGCGAGACTGCCGGCGGCCCATCTGAGGAAGATATTCGCAATATTCCTCATGCTGGTCGCCGTCAAGATGTTCCTCTCGAACGACGGGGGGAAGGAGAAGGCGGACGTCTCCATGGAGGAGAGTGCGGCGCAAGTCAAGTAGCTGTCTTTGATCACCGCCCGCGCCTCCCGCTGATTATGTTCGGCGCCTGCCAGACAAAACAGGACCTTGCCCTTGATTTTCCGTCTTGTCCGGCTAGTTTCTGGGACACAAAAAAAGGATGGCGAAACATGGATCCACGGATACGTAAGATTCTCGACGGAGTAGGCCCCGCCAGCGCGGACGTCGCGAAAATCGCAAGGGCCCGCCTCGACGACCTCACGAAGCCCCGCGGCAGTCTCGGCGTGCTAGAGGATTGCGCCGCCAGATACGTTGCCGCAAGAGGCGACTTCAATGCGAAAATCGCAAATCCGACGGTTCTCACTTTCGCTGGCGACCATGGAGTCGCTGAGGAGGGGGTGAGCGCGTTTCCTCAGTCGGTGACAGTCCAGATGCTTGCGAATTTCGCGAACGGCGGAGCGGCGATAAATGTCCTGTCGAGACATGCCGGCGCCAGGCTCAAGGTGATAGACATCGGCGCCGCGGGGGACTGCGATTCTCCTGCGATAGTCAGGAGGAAGGTGGCAAGGGGGACTGCGAATTTCGCGAAAGGCCCTGCAATGACCGGAGCGCAGTGCGCGGAGGCTATCATTGTCGGAGCCGAGATTGCAAAAGGAGCGATAGAGGATGGTGCGACGTTGATATGCACTGGTGACATGGGGATAGCCAATACGACTTCATCCTCGGCGATATACTCGGTGCTGCTGGGGATTCCCGCGGAAGATTCCGTCGGCAGGGGCACCGGGATCGACGACGAGAGGTTGCGCGTCAAGATAAAGGTTGTGAAGGACGCCGTTGCGAGATGTTCCGCCCTGAAGGATGATCCTGTGGCTGTTCTGGCCGCCGTCGGCGGCCTCGAGATAGCCGGTATCTGCGGGGCGATAATGCAGTCGGCGGCGATGAGGATTCCGGTGCTGGTCGACGGATTCATATCCGGAGCGGCGGCATTGGTGGCGGCCGAGGCGAAGAGGGAGATACTCGACTACTGCTTCTTCAGCCACTTGTCGGCCGAGGCCGGACACGCCAATGCGCTGAAGGCGATGGGGGTGAGGCCTCTTCTGAACCTCGATCTCAGGCTTGGCGAGGGGACCGGAGCAGCCCTCGCGATACACATAATCTCCGCAGGCGTCAGGATAATGGACGAGATGGCGACATTCTCGGCGGCCGGAGTCTCGGGGAAGATTTAGACAGCGACTTTTTATTTTTTCAGGAAGGAAACGGGGGTAAGGAAGATTTTTTGCGCTAAAAACGGACCGGCGCATTCCAAGTTTCGGAATTCGAATTTCGGATCGCGATATTCGGGTTTCCCCCTGCTGGGGCTCACCATTTTCCACGATGGATTTTCTTTTCGTCGTATCTTGTTCTCGCCTCATTTTTCTCGGCGGGATGGCCGATCGCGACGGCCGCCATCGGTATTACGTTCTCCGGGAGGCCGAACATGGCTTTGATCTGGGATATCCTTTCGGGGCGCGGATGGACCCCGAGCCAGCAGGCGCCGAGACCGAGCATTGAGACAGCGAGAAGTATGTTCTCCACTGCGGCCGAGCAGTCCTGGAGCATGTATGAAAGCTCGCCTCCGTGTGCTCGCCGGATGTCGCCGCAGACGATTATCCCCAGCGGTGCTTGCGCGATCATCCTCCCGTTCGGCAGGATCTCGGCGAGTTTCGCAAGAAGAGTCTTGTCCTGTATCACGATGAAATCCCAGGGATCCTTGGCGGTTGCCGATGGCGCGGCCATCGCAGCTTCGAGAATGTCTTTGACGGCCTCATCGCTGACCGGCCTGTCCTTGTAGGAACGGATGCTGCGCCTTGCGAAAATCGCATCGAGCTTGCTGTTCATCGGATTCTCCTTTGCTTTCAATTTATGATACGGCGAAATCGCCGCTGTAGAACTTCCTTCTCGTCCCGTCCGCCGTTTCCACCACGGCTGCCCCGTCGGCCATCACCCTCTTGAGTTCGCCCTGCAACTCGCCGAAGGCATCCTTCACCGCGATCTGCCTTCCGACCATCATGCAGTTCGCGATGAATTCGGAGATTATCTCCTCCTCGCCGAGTCCGGAGAAGCGGAGAAAGTTGTTGACCAATTCGAGACGCACGGAAACGAGGTCGCTCTCCCTTCCGGCCAGAGTCAGGATGGATGCCGCGTCCGTTCCTGTCCTTTCGAGCTCATCAGCAGTGGCATTGATGTTCAGGCCTATTCCGGCCACGATACCTGTCGCCGAGGCGGATTTGCGGATTTCGCAGAGGACTCCGCCTGTCTTGCTGTTCCCGCATACGATGTCGTTGGGGAGCTTTATCCTGAATTCGCACTTGGGCGCGAATTTCGCGAGTGTGGAGAGTCCGGCCAGGCACATGGCGAATGCCGCGCATGGGCCGGGCCATGGAAGATGCTTGAGGATGAAGCTCGCGTAGATGTTGCCAGGCGGAGACATCCATTTGCGCCCCTGCCTGCCGCGTCCGCCCGTCTGGCTGTCCGCGAAAATCGCGGCCATGTGCGGGAGGCGGTCGAAATTCTCCAAGGCATGGAGATTGGTGGATTCCACCTTGTCGAGAAGAATGATTTGCTGTCCCGGCATTTTTCAGCGCGAGGCGTTTGCGAGCGCCTTTGACATGGCCTCGATCTCCTGCAGGACCACGCCCGTTCCGTTCGCGACGGCCTTGAGGGGATCCTCCGAGACGAAGACCGGCAGTCCGGTCTCCTCCGCGATAAGCCTGTCCAAGCCTCTCAGGAGCGCTCCTCCTCCGGCGAGCATGATGCCTCTGTCTATGAGGTCTGCGGCCAGTTCCGGCGGGCATCTCTCGAGGGTCATTCTGACGGCTTCGACGATGTTGGTGATAGGCTCCTGCAGGGCGGTCCTGACTTCGCCCGAGGATATCTTGATTGTCTTGGGCAGTCCTGATATGAGGTCGCGTCCTTTGACCTCCATGAAGCCCTCGTCCTCGGTGGGGTACGCGCTTCCTATCTTGAGTTTTATCTCCTCCGCGGTCCGTTCGCCGATCATCAGGTTGTAAACGCGCTTCATGTGCTGGCTGATGGCGCCGTCCATCTCGTCGCCAGCCACTCTTATGCTTCTGGACTCGACGATTCCGGAGAGGGAGATCACCGCGACCTCCGTGGTGCCTCCGCCGATGTCCACAATCATGCTTCCCGACGGTTCGGCGATGGGAAGCCCGACGCCGATCGCGGCGGACATGGGCTCCTCGATGAGGTAGATGTCGCCGGCTCCCGCGCGCTGTGCGCTGTCCTTCACGGCCCTGGTCTCCACTTCGGTGATGCCGGATGGAACCGCTATGAGGACGTTGGGGTGGAAGAGCCTTCTGCGCTTGGGCACATGCGCGATGGCCTTTCTTATGAAGTATCTGAGCATCTGCTCGGTGATGTCGAAATCCGCTATGACCCCGTCCTTCATCGGCCTTATGGCCCTTATGTTGCCGGGGGTCCTGCCAAGCATCCTCTTCGCCTCGCTTCCGACCGCGAGTATCTCCTTGTTGCTTTCGGAGATGGCGACCACGGAGGGCTCGTCGAGGACTATCCCCCTGTCGCGGACGAATACGAGGCAGTTCGCTGTTCCTAGGTCTATTCCGATGTCGCTCGAGAAGGCTCTAGCGATTTTCGAATAAATGTTGAACATGAATGATCCTGAAAAATATTAAGAATGTTAATCTATATGTTTTTTCGTTTCAATCAAGATCAAATAGGCAAAAAAAGGGAATTTTTATTTCAGACGCGAGGGAAGCCGTGTGTTGGCGACAAGGTCCTTGAAGTCCTCCCTCTCCCTGATCAAACTGCATTTTCCGCCATTCACGAGAAGCTCGGCCGGACGCAGGCGCCCGTTGTATTGGTAGCTCATCACGAATCCGTAGGCCCCAGCGTTCTCGACCACGAAGATGTCTCCCTCCTTCACGTCGGCGGGAAAATCCCTCTCCTTGACCCAGAAGTCGGTGTTCTCGCAGAGCTGTCCGCACAGGCCGGCCTTTTCGGTCCTCTTCGATTTTTTCCCGTCGAAGACGATATTGTGGAAGGCTCCGTAGAGGACAGGGCGCGCGATGGTGTTCATGCCCACGTCGGTGCCGATGATCTTCCTGTAGGATTTCTTTATGGAGTGGACCCTGCCGACGATGTATCCAGCGTCGCCCACGAAATAGCGCGCGGGCTCCATCATGAGGCGGGGCGGCTTCATCCCGTATTCCCTCAATTTGGAGGAGAAGATTTCCGCCGTCTTTCCGGCGGCCCTGTCCAGATCCAGGGATTCCTCGCCGTCGCGATATGGAATTCCCAGCCCACCCCCTAGATCTATGAACTCGAAGTCTATTCCGAGCTGTCTGCCGACCTTCCCTATTATGTCCATCAGAAGTCCGGTTATGAACGGGAAGTAGTCCGCGTCGGTTATGCACGATCCGGGCATCATGTGGGCGCCGAAGCGCCTGATCCCGGCCTTCTTCGCCGCTGCGTATGCGTCGAGAACCTGGTCCGGATGGACCCCGAACTTCGCACCCGGCCCGGCGTTGGTCACGAAGTCGCCCACGTTGCTCCTGCCGTAGCCGGGATTGATCCTGAACGAGAGGATTTCAGGCCTTCCGAACTTGAGCACCCGTGGAAGCGTCGTGATGTCGTCGAGATTGAATATCACCCCGCTCCTGAGCCCCTGCCTGATGTCGTCGTCGGAAAGGAAGTTGCCGCTGAACATCACGTCGTCTCCCCCCAGCCCGATGTGCTTCGCGAGCAGTATCTCGTTGACGCTGGCGGCGTCAATCCCGGCGCCTTCGGATTTCATTATCGCCGCTATCGCCGGATTGTTGCAGGCCTTTACCGCGTAGAAGAACCTGAAGTCGGGATAATATTTCGAGAAGGCCCTGTGGGCCCTGCGGTAGTTGTCCCTTATCCTCTTCTCGTCGTAGACGTATGTCGGCGTGCCGTATTTTCCGGCGATCTCCGAGACGGCCACGCCGCCAATGAAGCATCTTCCATTCCTAGTCCTGAGCATGTGGCGAACCTCTTTTGTTTGAGCCAATTGCCAATTGGCTCGCTTATCTTGGGATGCGGAAGATAGCACCGAAACGCGTCCTTTCAAACGGCCTGGCCGTCCTTCTCGATCACGGACAGCAGCTCCATTCCCATCGCCCTGTTGAAGACGAGGAGGGGGAGGAAGACCACGGCCCAGACATAGGGCAGCATGATGGCGAAGAACGCGCAGCAGCATAGGCAGCATAGGAACAGCGAGGCTATCATTATCGCGAAGGATATTGTGATTCCGAGGACTATCCTCCCCAACAGGTAGACCACCATCAAGGATGCGTTTCCCAGAAGGAGCCCGCAGAAGTCATGGAAGACGGACGCGAATCCGGCCTTCCTCCTGAACATGAGCGGAATGCAAAGCTCCCTGATGCAGAACCCGAAGAGAGACAGGAAAGCGAAGATAACGATGGAGATGGCGGCCGCCGCGGCCATCCAGCATAGCAAATCCCGGCCGCTGAAGCGCATGAGGCAGAAGACAAGCGAGGACAGGAGGCCGGCGAAGACCGCCAGCGACAGGAGCGAAAGCAGGAGGTTGACCAGGAACAACGAGTTGCCGCATCGCGAATATTCGCTCCAGGAATACGCCATGCGCGAATCGCCGTTCGATATGCAGTCCATGAAGACGAACTCGAAGCGCGACTTGACCCAGGCGAAGAGGACCACGATGCCCAGAGACAGGAAGGTTATTCCGAGGAGGAGGCAGATGACCGGGAGGAATTCCGACTTTCCGGTCAACCCCGAGATGATCTGGCCAAGATCCCTGCCATGGAAATAGTCGTGGACCTTGCCGAACCCCTCCTTCAGCTTGGAGATATCGTCGCCGCCGGGGAAGTTGAAGTTGAATCCGGCGCCCACGCCCTCCCCAAGACGGGCCACCCAGGCGCAGAACCCTATCCCCAACCACTTCTCGATGTCGAATGGATCGAAGAGCATCCGGCTGGTCCGCCGGTAGGCGGACGAAACGATGTCTATGACTTTCGAGACTGCATCCACGGTCAGAACGTGTCCCCGTTCCAGCCCCAGGACGAGCCGGGGACGTCGGTGAAATTGATATAGACGCATGACGGCTGGATCCCGGCGGCCTTCTCGATGCAGGAGCATATCTCGGCGCTGAGCTTCTTGTTCACCGCAGGGGAGAATCCGCCGATTCCCTTGACCTCCACGAATGCGCAAGCTGCACTTCTCCCCCCCATCATTGCCGTAAGGCCGTCTTGAACGGTGCCCATCACGTAGGACTCCGGCTTTTTCATCACGGTCGAGCAGATCTTCGACAAGTCGCTGGCGAGTTTGGACTTGATCTGCGCGGAGAGTTCTCCCGAGCACTGGGTCTTGATCAATGGCATCTTCTATTCTCCTCTTTGTTTCGTCTCTATTATCCCGGCGACGGAGTCCAGGAAATCCTGGGCGCCGGCCTTGATGTCCGAATCCGACACGGTGTTGTATGTGAGCCTTATCTTGATGAAGTTGCCGCTCCGGCAGGTGAGAAGAAGAAACGACTCCTTCTGCAGTCCCGCCTCTATGAAAGAATATCTCTTGCAGAGGAACTCCGAGGACTTCAGCTTCATCACCCTCGGTCCGTCAAGCTCCTTGAGCCTCGCATAGATCCTCCTCCTGCCTTGTTCCTCTATGTCCATGGCCGACCACTTCAGGCCCATCTCCGCAAGCTCGGACGATATCCCGTCGGGAATATCCGTCATGCTCATGTCGTATATGTAGATGTCCGCGCGCATGTCGTCAGCCCTGTATGAAAGCCCCACGCCGAGCCCGCTCCTGCGCTTCTCGAAGTCGGTGATCTCCGTCAGATCCATCCCGGATATCCTCGATGGAAACTTCGCCGAAATCTTCTCGGAATAGTATCCCCCGGACAAGTCGTCCTTCGCGAAAATCGCAAGATGGCAGGCGAGAAGCGCCGCCATGGCAAGTCCCTTGGAGAAGTTCTTTTTCATGCGGAGAACTTACATCTGGAAGCCTCTCTTTCAAGAGCCAATTGCAAAACTCCGCGCGGCCACGGGGAGTTTTGCAATTGGCTCTCAAGTCCGAGATCCGTGCGTCTTCGAAGCTGTGGAGATTCCGGACGGCCCCATACCTATCAACTTAGGGATTTTTTCACTGAATATCCAATAACGAACACTGAATATGCAATGTCCAAGTTCATTCCCGCCCTTCACCGGTTGGAAATTGAGAGTTGGATATTGGGGGTTCAAATAAGTTCATATTTTCTTAGATTGATAGCAATGCGGACGGCCTCCTGGCGGCGCCCGCCGCAGGAATGGATGCCTCGCCTTGGCGCCGCTTCGCCCTTTGAACTCATCGCGCCTTGAGCGTTCAGACTTTGCTCTCGTCGTACTGGGGCTTGCCGCCGACGCCGAGGATGTCTCTCTTGAGCTTGAGATAGTATTTGTAGTTCTCCAGCTCCACGTCGGCCTGCACCCTGTGGTCTATTCCCGGCAGGAATCCGCCTTCGTCGAATATCGGCTTGAGCCTCGCGAACTCCTTTTTTATCGCATCCTTTCCGGCGAGGAGCTTCATCTTGCAGAATCCGCCCTGCAGGAGTATGTCCGGATGCTTCTTCCTGAGGGCGACCGGATCGCTGCCTCCATTCACCTCGACCGGGAACATGCAGTTTATTCCGCCGTCCACAAAGCACTCCGACACTGGCATGATGTTCCCATCGCAGTCCGTCCACGACACGACGCATCCGTGTTTCTTCAGCAGGTCGCTGATGCGCTTGTATCTTGGCGTGACGACGTTGCGCATGAAATCCACTCCCACTATCGGGCCCGAGTTGAAGCAGATGTCCTCCCAGCCGGCGCCAAAGTCGAATTCGACGTCGGGCAGGACGGCCTCGAGTCCGTCGAGGACGAGCTGGCATACGGTCTCGACCATCTCCTCCAGGAGCTGCGGGTCGTCGTAGACCATCAAGGCTATGTTCTCGAATCCGACCCAGTTCCTGAGCACTCCTATCATGGAGCCTCTTGGGACGGCGAGGGGATAGTCCCTTGTGGCGTAGGCCTCGCAGAGCTGTTCCCAGTCAGGTGAGATTCTGCTGTCGTCGAAATGGAGTCTCGCCTTGTATTCCTCCCAGGTCTTCCTGTCCTTCAACCCGAAATCGATGTAGTGCGGGATGGACTTGTCGCCCTTCTTGTTTATCTGGGCTGTAGCGCCGGCGCCGTCGCGGTATGTAAGCATCTCGTCGTCCTCCTCCAGCACCTTGTACTCGAATTCCGGCTTCAAACCCATTATGCCGACAGGCGCGGTCCGCCAGTTCTCGATGCCGAAATATTCGTATGCACTCTTCTCGTCGTTGATCTCCGCGGGCAGTCCCTGCGAATGCCAGTTGCCCAGGGTCGAAGCCCAGTAGCCGAATTCGAAGTTGGGAGCGTGGTCCACCTTCTGGAAGAACATCGTCCTGCGCCAGCGTTCCCGCAATGTGATGCCAGCGTGGCCACTCTTCCTCGACAGCTCCGATATGTCGGCCCTCTTCGAAAGCTCCCTCATCACTTCTTCGGCTTCCATTCCAGTCTCCTTTGCTTTTTGTTTACATGAACTATAGTAATATGTATGAAGCTATTCAAATGCGGGATGATATGAAAAACATGGATAAAAGTAATAAGAAATCCTTGCTGTTTCCGGAGGATGTCGAGCCGCATGTGATCTATGCGAACTACATAAGCGTTCCGCCCGGCAGGGAATGGCCTGCGCACAACATAGCCGATCTGGAGCTTGTTCTAGTGCTCAACGGAGTTTTCACCGCCATGGACCGGGATCACGGCATCACGGAGCTCAAAGCCGGGGACATTCTGCTGATACGGCCTTTGACGCCGTGCGATCTTCTGCACAGGAGCTACGGGAATCCGAGCATGATTTCATGCATTCACTTCGAGCTCCGCCATGGGAGGAAGCTGGTGGACGGCGGCTACTCGATAGCGCCCGAGGCGCCCTGGGTCGTCAGGACCGGGGGAGACGTATCTCTGATAGAGCTTTTCCGCCGCTGCGCATCGGAATTCGCCGGATTCGGAAGATACAGGGAGGAGATGCTTTCGGCGATTTTCAAGCAGATATGGCTCATGCTCATGAGACGGAATTCCTCCTTGGAGTCGGCGTTCGTGGGCGGACGATTCGATTCCATGCTCGAGTTCATAAAGCGCAACGCCAACAGGCCGATCACGCGGGCGAACCTGGCGGACGAGTTCCATCTGACCCCGCAATATGTCAACTTCCTGTTCAAGCGGGAGCTGGGAATGAGCCCCGGCGACGTCATAATGAGGGAGAAGATGCGGCGGGCGGCGGAGTCCCTGTCCAAGGGACGAAGGAACGTGTCCGAGACGGCCTACGATCTGGGGTTCTCGGATCCTCTGTATTTTTCGAGGTCGTTCAGGAAAATAATGGGCGTCCCCCCGTCAAAGTTCCGCAGGTGAAAGAGCTCGGAAATCTTGATCCAATCGCCCCTTGTCGGCCCAGATGTCGCGTTTTTTCACGGGCGGCAAAATATAGGTGCTTGAATTCCATCTGGTGTCGCGGTATATTTAGAGCCCTAAGTTCCACATAAAACGACTCCGGGGACTATCGAGTATGAAGACTGCCGTTTTCCTGATACAATGCGAGGACCGCAAGGGGCTGGTGTGCGAGATAACCAGCTTCTTCTTCAAGAGAGGCTTCAACATAGTCAACTGTCAGCAGCACACCGACACCGGCAGTTCCAGATACTTCATGAGGCTGAAACTCGACCTTGCGGGCATGAACACGACGAGGGAGGAGCTGGAGAGTTCATTCGCGGAGTTCGCCGGAGAGAACAAGCTGGACTGGTCCCTCAGCTACTCGAATGTGACGCGGCGGGTCGCCATTCTGGCGACAAAGGATTCGCATTGCCTCTATGACATAATCCTCCGCGGGCGCGAGGGGGAGTTACGCTGCGAGATACCTCTGGTGATTGCGAACCATCC
>CAZGJP010000058.1:0-11929 GCA_964526605.1 uncultured Lentisphaera sp. | reverse complement strand
CGACATCATAGCCGTGACTCTCGTCGAACGCGAAGTGGTAAAGGAGGGACAGAATCCGATGCAGGAGAGCAAGGCGGCCACCATCAAGGAGGAGGGCAAGGATCTCATTCCGGTATGGACTAGAGATGGCGTGGCGATGGCGAAGAAGAACAGAAGCGTGGTCGAGAATGGCCAGAGGACAGCCTACTACGTCGAGCCATTCGGGAGCTGGATTCCGACCGTCTGGCGCGAACACCTGCTTGGAAGCCCCCTCCAGAAGGAGGTCCTGGACGTTCCGGCGGCATACAGCATATCGTCCGGGGATGATCCTGCTTTCAAGGACGCTGTCGAGCCTGCCGCCGTCTACCGCAAGAGCAAGCCATGCGACCAGGATCTGGTGAACAATGAAAAATCATATCAGCACACTATCTATCTGAAACTTCCGGGACCGATGAAGGAAGGGGCGTCGTATGGGATTAACTTCAAGGCGCTCGCGACCCGCGACGGGAGCGTGACATATTCGCACAAGCCGCGCGAAGTCCGTAGCGAATCGGTGCACGTGAACCAGATCGGCTATAGGCCCGACGATGGATTCAAGAGGGCTTATCTGTCGCTTTGGCTTGGAAGTGGCGGGGCGCAGAAGTTCTCCGTCAATTCCTTCGAGATAATGGATGACGCCAGCGGGAGGACAGTCCACTCCGGGAGCATTGTTGAGAGCTTTCCAGTCGAAAGGCCGGAGAAGCTCAAGATCGAGAAGAACTTCGTCTTCACAGATGTCTATTACATGGACTTCCACGATTTCAAGACGCCGGGCAGATACCGCATACATGTGCCGGGAATCGGATGCAGCCACCCGTTCGTGATCTCCGAGGATGACTCCTGGGCGAAGGCGTTCAGAAGCTCGATGAAGGGATTTCTCAGCCATCGCAGCGGAATAGAGCTTGGTCCTCCGTTCAGCGAATATCGCAGGCCGCGCAACATGCATCCGGCGGATGGATTCAAGATATTCGAGCTCGTCAGCACGCGTCTGGAGGGGGAGGCCAAGACCGTTCTCGGGGACTTGAGCAAGATGCTTGGAAATCCGCCTGACGCCTCCAAGCTGAAGACGAACCCGGACGCATGGGGTGGATACATGGATGCCGGCGACTGGGACAGGCGCAGCCAGCATCTCGATGTCAGCTACGAGATGCTCGAACTCCATCAGACGAATCCGGAATTCTTCTCGAAATTCAAGCTCTCCCTTCCTCCCGGAGAGGCTGACGACATGATTCCCGACATTGTGAACGAGGCGCTATGGAACATTGACTTCTACGCTAGGCTCCAGGCGGAGGACGGCGGAGTAAGGGGAGGGGTGGAGTCGGTCGAGCATCCGCGAATGGGCGAGGCGAGCTGGCAGGAGACGCTGCTGCTCGGAGTCTTCGCTCCCGATCCGGTTTCCAGCTACGCCTTCGCGGCTTGCTCCGCGAAAGTGGCGCGCATTCTGGCAGGCGTTGACAAGGCGCTGGCGGAGAAATACCGCAAGAAAGCGATCCTCGCATGGGACTGGGCCGGGAAAAATGGAGACAGGGTCGTGTCGGAAATCATCTCCAGATCCCCGTCCGTCAAAGCCGACAAGATGGGGGACGATCTGAGGATGGAGAGGATGCGCGCGGCATCGGAGCTCTACGCCCTCACTCTCGAAGACGGATACCATCAGGCGTTCAAGGACGCTTGTTCCAAGATCGATCCATCCAACATAAGCAACATCGAGATGGGCGCCCTCTTCAACTACGCAATGATGGATGCGAAACAGTCCGATCCATCTCTGCGGGAGAGCGCCAGGACCAGCATATTGGCCGCCGCCGACGTAGCCGTCGGATTCGGAAAGGGCAACGCGTTCAACATCCACACGCGGGCGCCAGGCATCCCGATGATGGGATACCTCGGCTACTACTCAGTTCCGGAAACGATAACGGGCCCCATCCTCCCCCGCGCCTATAAACTGACCGGAGAGCGGAAATACCTCGACGCCGCTATTGCCGCGGCGCATTTCTCCGCAGGAGCGAATCCGCTCAATATGACGTTCACGGTGGGAGTCGGAACGGAGTTCCCGCGCAATCCTCTGCACATAGACAGCCGTGTGACGGGGCAGAAGGCGCCGGAAGGCATCACGGTATATGGTCCGATGGACTCCCAGACCGAATGGGGCTTCAACACGTGGGTCCACACCTGGCATCTCGGCGACATGGTTCCGAACAGCAGGGCTTGGCCCGCGGCCGAATGGTATGTGGATCTATGGCTCTGGCCTGCAATGTGCGAATACACCGTGCATCAGACCTTCCGTCCGACTGCATATTACTGGGGATTCCTCGCGAGCAGATCTGGCAAGACCACGAAGTGAGCGTTCGTAATATGCATCGTGCCATCCATGTCCGTTTTGCATGAAGCTGATTTCGGGTGTATACTTCGCAAAATCAGCCAGCTTGGCCGACGAAAAAAGGAGTATGGACATGTCCACTGCGAAAAGCCTCGTCTTGCTTGCCACCTCCTTGCTCGCCTCATGCGCCTCGACCGATGGCCCGAAAACGCCTGCGGAATCCGGCGGAGGGAGCCCCGGCGCCCTTGCCCCGGCCCTGATAAGTAACGAATTCATCACCCTCGGGGTCCTTCCACATGCTGGTGCTCACATCGTGGAGCTCAAATACAAGGACGGCCCGAACATGCTGCTGTCCGATGAGTCCTTTTGGACGAAAGCCCCTCCTGCGCCATCGGCGGAAAAGCCTGAATTCCTGAACCTCAACGGCCACATCACATGGCTCGCCCCCCAGAAGGGTTGGTGGACGCAGCAGAACCTGAATCCGGCCAAGCGCGACAGCAGGTCGCCATGGCCGCCAGACCCCTTCCTCACGCTGGGGAAATACGAGATTCTATCGCATGATGAATCATCGGTCGAACTGCGCGGCCCGGAGAGCCCTGTCAGCGGGCTCCAGCTCACGGTTAAAATCAGTCTCCACGGGAACAAGGTGCATCTGGGCGTCTCCGCCAGGAACATCTCCGGTTCGGACGTCTCCTGGGGGCTTTGGTCCAACACACGTCTTCCGGGTTCGTCGAAATTCTACCTGCCATGCAGGACGGAGCAGATCAAGAGCCTTCGATTCGAATGCAACAGCTGGTCGCCGCAGAAGGACCGCCTCCTGAACTTCAAGATGGAAAATGGATTTCTGACCTTTGACATCGAGGAGGCGGCGAAATTCCCGGAACATGCGAGCACAAACAAGGTCTTCATAAAATCGGAATCCAAAAGCCTCGTGGTTCTCACCGGGAAATTCCTCTTCATCAAGACTCTCGATACGGAGGTCCTTTCGGTTCATCCCGACCATGCGCCGCTCGAGGTCTTCCAGTCCGTTGGCGCGGCAAATCCTCCTCTCCTCGAAATCGAGGCACATGGCGACTACAGGACATTGAAGCCGGGCGAGAGCATGAGCCTGGACGAGACTTGGGAGATAATCCCCTGCGCAGGAGACAAGCTCTCCGGAGCCGGGGCAGTGGCGGAATTCCTGAAATCGAGGTTTTTCTGAAAAAAACGTTACAAACTCTCTCCAGCGGTTATAATTGGTATCGTATCAAACCGTAAACGGAGCACGAAATGGGAAGAAGAGACCGGCAACTTGTGTTCACTCTCATCGAACTACTCGTAGTGATCGCCATAATCGCGATTCTCGCGGCGCTCCTGCTGCCCGCCATGCAGCGGGCGAAGGACATCGCAAGGCGGATCGTCTGCATGAACAACATGCGCCAGTGCAACCTCTCCAGATTATCCTATGCCACCGATTCCTCCGGCTTCGTGGCGGAGGAGACGGGAACCAATTTCAATGGATCATATTGGAGGCCGGGGCGCTGGACGCAGTCCTTGGAGGACAGCGGACTCCTGCCCGTCAAGCCGGAAATAGCCAAATGCCCTTCCGAGATACCTGCCAAGTGGCTGCATGGGGCGGCAGTCTACGGCAGCAGCGTCTCCATTGGTGACAGCTGGGATCCCTGGGGGACTTCCTTCCCGAAGCTGTATTTTGACACTGGGCTTCCATTCAACGCCAGCTCCACTCTGAAATTGACATTCAGATCCCTGCCACGGATAAGCAATCCAAGCAGGGCCTTCTCGCTGATGGATTCCTGGTGCTCCAATGTGTCGGACGGATTCGGCGGATTCACCGGCAACCAGCAGTATAATCCGCACTACACCCAGATCACGGATCCGCGCTATCCCGCCTTGCGGCATGCAAACCAGTGCAATGTGGCGATGTTCGACGGAAGCGCTTCCTCGCTGGGGCGTGGAGAGATGAAGGCGCATGGGTGGATTTACGGATATATCGGCAAGAACAGGAAATATGCGGAAACTCTTTATTGAGACTGCATCATGGTCCCTAAAAGCAGGAGAGCGATGGACATCAGGCGCATTTGCGTCCCGCACGTTCTAGAAAGGCGGCTATTCACCCTCATCGAACTGCTGGTCGTGATCGCCATAATCGCAATACTTGCCGCCTTGCTCCTGCCCGCTCTCCAGAACGCACGCGAGTCGGCGAAGGGAATTCTGTGCCTTAACAACTTGAAGCAATGTCAGTTGTCCCGACTTTCATATTCTGACGACTTCAATGGTTATGCCGCCGAAGCCTCCCCCCCGATCCAGAGGGCTAATGGAACTTGGAAAACCGGAGGATGGCTTGAATTGCTAATCTCGACCAATGCTCTGCCAGCTGAACCTGCGAGCGCATTGTGTCCAACTGAAAAGCCTTTTTCATGGAAAAATACCGACGAAATATACGGAGGCACACAGCATTTCAACACTACGGACTGTCCGATCACGCTTTTCACGCACGGGGCGGATCAGGGCAGCGTGACAACCAGATACAGAGCGATAAGAAATGTCAGAACTCCAAGCAAATTCATCGCTCTTGTGGACACTTGGAGCAAAGGGATGGGAACGCAGATGCGCGATCCCCAGACTACGGGCACAAACGAGTGGGCCTACCCTGCCTTCAGGCATGTTGGAAAAAGATGCAATGCGGCGAAATGGGATGGCAGCGCCACATCTCTTGACCGCAACGAAGTGCGCTCCATCGGATGGTCCAGCGGCTATTTTGGGAAGAACTCCAATTATAACAGCGGCCAGGATTCGATCGCGCTATAGATGGGCTTCTTTTGCCGGAGGTGGAACAGTGCCCTTTTCAAAAGCGAAATTTTTCTTTTCGTTGCCTAATATTCTTATCTCCTCCACTTGTTTGATATCCGCCGAATTCTCCCCGCAGTCCATGGCCTACGTCCTCCAGGCCGACCAGCTCTCGGAAGACAGGGAAGAAGCTGTCAAGATGATAGCGGGATGTGGCGCGGACCTCGTCGTCCTCGATCCCTTCCACCAGTCATGGGAATTCGAGACCGGACGATGGACCGCCGGCGAGATAGCGAAGATCCGCGGGGCGAGCCCTGGCCGCAAAGTCGTCGCATACATCTCCATCGGAGAGGCCGAGAACTATCGCCAATACTGGAGCAAGGAATGGGACCCCGACGAGGACGGCAAACCGGACCAGGGCGCGCCGGACTTCCTCGAGAAGGTGAATCCCGATTGGTGGGGCAACTACAAGGTCAGATACTGGAGCAAGGACTGGCGGAAGATTGTCCTTGACGAGATCGCGCAGATCATGAAGCAGGACTTCGACGGACTCTATCTTGACATCGTTGATGCATTCGAGTATTTCGAATACGACCCGAAGACGGACTCCTACCTCGACCGGAAGAAGAACAAGGAGACAAAAAACAGCTATCGCGAAGACATGGTGGAGCTTGTCCAGGCCATCGCGGATTTCTCAAGGACAGGGAAGAAGGACTTCCTGATAATCCCGCAGAACGCCGTCCAACTGCTCGAGATCAAGGATTATCTCAAGATCATTGACGCGGTCGGGGTCGAGGACCTCTTCACGGAGGGCGACAAATACCAGGACAAGGAGGACGTCAAATACAGAATGGCCTTCCTCGACAGGATGAAGAAGGCAAAGAAGCCCGTCCTGCTCATCGAATACTGCAAGGAGAGGAGAGTGCAGGACCGGGTCATGCGCGAGGCCGCGAAATACGGCCTCGTCCTTTTGATCACCGACCGCGAGCTCAAGTCGCTGGGAAGCATCAAGCCCCCGGAGAAGCCTGTCGATCAGCCAAAACCGGATGAGGGTAAGCCCGACGGGAGAAAGCCTGAAGAAGGAACGGAAGAGAAGAATGATGCCGGTGCGAAGGAGGAGATGAAGGAGGATGAAAAAGAGGAGAAGGAGGAGCCGCCGACCGATCCCTTTGCCTTGCTGTCGAGAGAAAAATCCACCCCATTGGGAGCTTCCCTTAAGACAAGAGGGGCGAATACCCTCCTCGCCTATGCGGCGGCGAGTGAAGCGGAGGAGAAGTGGATTCCCCTAGACATGTCCGAGCGGAAATGGTCGGAGGCGTATTTCCCTGGAGAAGATGAAAAAAGCTCCAGGGAGGCACCGGAGGAGTTCAGAAGGCTGGACTCCTATCGCGACAGTGGACTCGGGGACGTGCTCAGCGCAGGCCCCTGGCTCCATGGCGTTTGGAGCCTCCGATGGGACTACAAGGAGAAATTCCCCTTCGCGCGTTTCAGAATCAAGGGACTCTACAAGACCGAGGACGTCGGCCCCATGCAGATATGCTTGAGGGTCAAGTATTTCAAAGGCGGGGAGGAGCTTTCAAAGCAGTCCTGGGAGCAGATCTCTCCGACGAACGGTGCATGGAAGGAGCTCGACATCGCCAGGCCTATCGCCTATCCCGAGGCCGACTCCATGCAGATCGGCCTCGGACTGGCCTCCCATACGAAAGGAAAACTGCATTTCGCGAAAATCGCAGTCTCGGAAATCAAGGACGTTCAGTCCGTCTTCCGTGAAATCCCCGAGGTCGGACTGGAACCGCGCGACCTGAGCTTCCTCACGGGAAAAAAGTCCGACCGCTTCCGCATCGAGGGCAGGGGGGATTCCTGGACCCTCGTCGCCCCGGATGGGACTCCATTCTACTCGATAGGCTCGATGGCGCCATGGGACTACATGCCTCCTGGAAAGCTAGTTGATTTCGTGGAGAGGCTGAGGGCGGGGGGATTCAACAGCATCGCCGCGTGGATGGACCTTGACCAATTCGTGGGGAAAGACTTCCTGGAGGAATTCGGGAGGAGGAAGCTCCCGCCAATGCCGATATTCCACACAATCGAGACCTACGGCGACGAAGACAGGATCAACTCCCTCCTGCTCCGCGACGAAAATGGCGCCACGAACACCGGAGAAATATCACATGCCTTCCCGGATCCCTTCGATCCGGAATTCCGAAAATACTACCGGGAACTCGTCGCGAAGGAGCTTCCTCTGGCGAAGGACAATCCCCATTTCATCGCATGGATGCAGGACAACGAGCTGTCCCACGCGAACCTGCACAGATGCGTATTCTCAAAGCACGCCTCCGCCAAATTCGTCGAATTCCTGAAGGGACGATATCCGGAAGGAATAAAAAAACTGAACGGGGAATGGACTGCGAATTTCGCAAGCTTCGAACAGATAATCCAACGCAAGTTCGTCCCGGAATATTCGAGCGGAACCGTCTATGACGACTATCACGGATTTTCTCGCCTGATGGTTTCGGAATATGCCAAGTTCGCACTGGAGACTTTCCGTGAACTCGACCCGGGCAGGCTGGTCTTCTCCAACAGGATGATGCATGACCCGGACGACTTGAAATACGCCGATCTATACGGCGGATTCGACGCCGTAGCACTGAACTTCTACCCTGCGAATTTCGCATACGGACTCGACGACGAGGAGAGACTCTTCATCGCCGAGGTCCATAAAAGAAGCGGAAGACCGGTGATCATCACAGAATGGTCAGTCCCGGCCGAGGACTCGGGCCTCTATGGAAAGAGAAAATCCCCGAAAATGGACTGGTCGTGGGCCGAACTGCTCCCAGACCAGAAAATCCGAGCCAGACAGGCCGCGCTAGTTTCGCGGGAATTCCACAACATGCCCTTCATCCTCGGCTCACACTGGTTCATGTTCATGGACGCGGACGACAAAAGACGCAAGGCCAACAGAGGGCTATACAAGGCCGACAAGAAAACACCATGGACAGAACTCCTCGACGCATTGTCAAAGTCCAACCTCGAAATCCTGGCCGCGCACCACAACTGACTCTCATGCCGGACTCCGCGGCATCCCGCCCTCGGCGAATGCGGCCTTCCCAACAAAAATGCAGAAATCTCAATCGTTTGAGCTTGACAACGCGCGGAGGCGGGCTAGGGTATGTCTCAAACGTTTGAGTGATGCCGGTGCAACAGCGTCCATGATTTTCGTATCGCACTTCGTCATCCAAAATTCCGCAATCTTGTCCGAAAATTTAAGAGTTACAGGGCGCTAGAATGAAGGCGACGCAGAAGACAATAGCAACGAGACTTGGAGTCTCCACCTCACTTGTCTCCAGAGCGCTGTCCGGGACGGCCTCCGCCATAGGCGCTTCCGAGGAGACCGTGCGCCGGATAGTCGAGGAGGCGAGGAGGCTGAAATATTCTCCGAATTCGGCTGCCTTGACGCTAAGGGGGAGGAGATCTGGAACGGTCGGCGTCCTTGTGAAAGATTTCGACGATCCGTTCTTCGGGACGATGATAAGCTGCGTCCAGGCCGGTGCGGCGGAACATTCTTTTTCCCTTCTGCTCGCCGGATTCGACGAGTCTGGACGGCCCGACCTCAATTCTCTTGGACGCTTGAATCTGGACATCCTCGTCCTTTGCGGAAGCGACGTATGCGGATCATGGATAAGGCGGTTCATAGCCGATGGAGTCGCCTGTGTCCAGATAGGCGCGGACAGGGACTTCAAGGGGCTTGGCAGAGTTTCGGTGGACGATCGTGCCGGGATCAGGCTTCTTCTGGAGCATCTACTCGATCTTGGCCACAGGAGATTCTCCTTTGTCGGGACAAAAAGTATGGCGCATCTCCGCAGGAGGAGATGTCTCGAGGAGGAACTGGGATCTAGGAGGGAACGCTTCCTTGGCTTGGAAATCGTCCCGGCCGCAGACTGCATCGCGGGAGTCCCCGAAGCGTTGCGGAATAGTCTGTCTTTGTTGCGCAAGGGAGGGACGACTGCGATCTTCGCAGCGGACGACCTTGTCGGCTTCGATGTGTTGAAGCTTCTGAGGGATTCTGGATTCAGGGTTCCTGAGGACTTTTCGGTGCTGGGGTTCGACAATCTTCCTTTCTCGTCCAGATCTTTCCCGACGCTCACGAGCGTTGGCGTGGATTTCAGGAAGATGGTGTCCAAGGCCTTTGAAATAGCCATTGCCGGATGCAGGACCGGCAAGGCGGGGAATGTGCTGTTTGCGCCTGTTCTCGAGAGCAGGCAGTCAAGCGGTGAAGCAAATATAAAAAACAAGGAGAGGAGAAGATGAAAGTCGTCATTGCGAAGGACAAATTGGAATTGGGGAGGATGGCCTCGGAGGACGGGGCCGCCATCATCCGCGATGCCATTGCGGAACGGGGAGAGGCGAACATAATTGTAGCGACAGGCGCCAGCCAGTTCGAAATGCTGGCAAATCTCGTAAAAGCGGAGAACATACGCTGGGACAAGGTGACTGCGTTCCATCTGGACGAATACGTAGGAATGGACATTGTTCATCCGGCCAGCTTCAGGCTCTACCTTTGGAGGCGCTTTGTCTCCCAGCTTCCACTGCCGCTCCGGGCATTCCGCTATCTCGATGCATCCTCGTCGCCGGCCAAAGAGGCGGAAGAGGCTGGAGACATGATCCGCAAGCATCCGATAGATGTGGCCTTCGTGGGGATAGGCGAGAACGGACACATGGCGTTCAACGATCCCCCGGCCGACTTTGAAACTGAGGAGCCATATATCGTGGTTGATCTCGACGAGGCCTGCAGAAGGCAGCAACTCGGCGAGGGCTGGTTCAAGACGCTGGACGAAGTTCCGATGCAGGCAATATCCATGAGCATAAAGAGGATACTCGAGAGCAGGGAGATAATATGTAGCGTTCCAGACAAACGTAAGGCGCGTGCGATCGCCGACACGTGGGCGCGCGATCCCGATCCAAAATATCCCTCCACATGCCTGAAGATGCACAAGTCCGTGAGGCTCTACCTGGACCCGGATTCGTCGTCGTTGCTACCCAAGGAGGCGCTGAAGGGCTGAAAACATTGTAGTCTACATATTACATTTGACATACGATTAATGCAATTGGCTTGCAATATCCATCCCGAGCGCCTATTGGACTCTGGCCAGAGCCAACATCATTGTATAAATGCAAAAATTAGGTTAACTAGCTCAAGTCTGGAGAAGTTTCGATGCGATCTGACACCGTCACATTGGCTGCGGTCGGGGACATCTCGTTCCACGGGGCGCCGGAGAAGTCCATCAGGGAGAAAGGTGCGTCCGGCTTTTTCCGCGACGTGGCCGCCTCCCTATCCAAGGCCGACATAAGGTTCGGCAATCAGGAGTCCGTCCTGCTCGACAGGCGATTCCCGTCCGCTAGGATTCGCGCGAACGCCCTGAGCAGCTCGGACATCGCGGCCGGAAGCCTAGTCGAAGCCGGCTTCGACGTGATGTCAGCCGCATCCAACCACTCCCTCGACTGTGGTCGTGCGGGACTCAAGTCCACCGTCCGTGTCCTCGAATCGGCAGGCATAGTTCCTGTCGGAGCGGGATCGGTCTCTGGCAAGCTTCGTTCGCCCCATGTCGTAAAGGTGAAGGACGAAAGACTGGGCTTCCTCTCCTATCTCGAGAGCAACAACTGCACCCACGAATCGGCCCCGGACATGATCTCCTATTTCAGAGGAGAAGAGACCTTCGAGGAGGTGAGAAGGGCTTCGGAGAAAGTGGACTGTCTGGTGGTGAGCCTCCATGCGGACATGGAATTTCAGCCGGCCCCATCCATGTTCAAGGTGGACATCTGCAGGAAGCTCGCTTCAGCGGGAGCCGGACTCGTCCTATGCCACCATCCACATGTTCCGCAGGGGGTCGAAAAACATGGGAACTCGCTCATCGCATACAGCCTCGGAAACTTCGCCTTCGACATATGCCCATACCAGCGCGGAGGTTCTCCGCAGGTCTTCAGGAGCCAGATCCTCTTCGTGGAAATCAAGAACGGGCGTCCGGCGGCTTGAAGGCAGACCGTGCAGGATAAGCCCCGCCGCAAGAGCCTCCGCGGAGAAATACAACCGCCACCTGGACTCCATGGTCGCATCGGATGAGCTGCTCCGCGAAGCATGGCACAGGTCCAGCATGAACTATCTGCGGATATACTGGAAAAAACTTGTCGGGATGGGGCCGGAAGATTTCATCCGGAACAACGGATGGCGCATCCTGACACTCGACGAACACAAGCATTGGACGACGGGGATTCTCGACCTCGCGAGAATACGCAGGGAGCGATTGAAAAAACTCGACTTCGAATTCAAAAGACCCGACAGCAAGTTCGGTCACTGACTCCACGCACAATATCCCGCACAAAGCCACAAAAACGCAGAGAAGAATAAAACAAGCAAAAAGCATCAGATGGAGAATGTCCCGGGGAAAATGCGCGAAACTTTTAGGACACTACCTGCTTGTCGAGCTGTCGAGGTATTCGAAGTCGGCGCCCCTCGAGGCCATCCACTCCGCGATGATCTTAAGTAGGGATGGGAACTGGCTGAAGACGAGGGTCTTCTGTCCGCCGTTACCGGCCTCGAGTTTCCCTTGTGTTCAGCATCATATATGGTTGCCTTTGGAGTCGAAATTCCAAAGATATTCTACCAACTGTTTGAAGTTGACCCATGCGATTCCGATCTTCTGGTCCGCGGCGCCGTAGCTGATTATGTTTTAGGCTGCTACAACACCCCCCCCCCTTCAAATTTTCATGGTTTTAAAAATTTTACCGCAATTACCATTGGGGGGCCCCCAAATT